>CAYRJJ010000006.1:19708-32057 GCA_964424515.1 uncultured Candidatus Finniella sp.
ATTATTCGACAAATATTGTGCAGATACACCCAAGTACATCGCTCAACCTCCTCTCTACAAAGTCAAACGGGGTCACTCGGAAGTCTATTTGAAAGATGAACGGGCTATGGAAATATATCTTTTAGACTCAGCTGTTGAAGAAACCCGCCTGACTTTAGCTAATGGTTCCGTTATTACAGGGCAGGACTTGCGTCATCTTGCTGACTTGGCCTTAAGGGCACGCCATGGTTTTGCAGGCTTAACCCGCCGCGTAAACAATGTTAGCCTGATGGAACAAGCTTTTCTGGCAGGTTATTTCCAAAACTCAAGCACGGCGGACCTGGCTCCCTTTACGCAAGCATTAAATCAGGCTGATCAAGCCATCCGTTTGAACGGCGCAGCCGCAAAAAAACCAGCATGGGCGCTGGCACGCGCTGAGAATGGGGACGTCATTGCTACCTACACCCTAGCTGGCGTCTCCGAATCCTGGCGTCTGAACGAAGCTTTAAGCGCTTCTCCTGAAGTTAAGGCGTTGCAAGGACTTCTGCCAAACCTAAGGGAGTTTTTTATGGCGCCTGTACGCTTTGAATCTAAAGACAAAAAAATAGTCATTACAGGCCCAACCGGTTTAGCTGACGCTTTTCTGGAAGTTGGACGTAAAGGGATAACCTTGAGCCGCTATAAAGGTTTGGGGGAAATGAACCCAGACCAACTATGGCAAACAACTCTGGATCCTGAGGCCCGCACCCTTCTCCAGGTCAAACTAACCCATTTAGAAGAAGCTGAAGAAATTTTTTCAACTTTAATGGGGGATGTTGTTGAACCCAGACGAGAATTTATTCAAAGCAATGCCCTAAAAGTTGTCAATTTAGATGCTTGATGATACGAAAGAGGACATGCCAAGTCGTTCTGTTCGGGAAATATGTTGGATATCTCTCCTGAAAGGGATAGGGATAGGGTATCCTGGCAAGGATTCTTGGTGAATCCAATAAAATTGAGGAGGAGAGCGCTTGTGAATCTACCTCTTTAGTTATCCGATGGCTGCACGTTTAGGGAGCTAGAATGATTACGCAAGCAATGGTCTTAGCAGCCGGGGAAGGGCGGCGGTTACGCCCTTTGACCGAACACACGCCAAAGCCGTTAATTCCCATTGCTGGCAAGACCATGCTGGACCATGCCCTTGATCAGCTGGCGGCGGTTGAGGTGACGCGGTGTGTGGTCAACACGTACCATCTGGCGGATCAAATTCACAGGCATCTTCAAGGAAGGGTATGCCCGGAAATGATGATTTCCCATGAACCCGAACTCTTAAATACGGGAGGGGGTATCGCAAACGCCCTGCCTTATTTTAAGGAGGAACCTTTTTTTGTTTTGAATGCGGATATTTGGTGGCGGGAGACCCATGGTTCATGCTTACGCCAACTCAATAAAATATGGGATTCAGCGACGATGGATGCCTTATTGCTCCTCGTGCCGCGGGAAAAGGCAATTGGATATAAAGATGCGGGAGATTATTTTCTAACGCCTGATGAACACGCGCGCCACCGGAAAGATAAAGCAACGGCGCCCTATATATTTTCAGGCATTCGGATTCTCCATCCCCGGTTGCTGGCGGGCCAAAAAGTTCACCCTTTTTCCATTATGCCATTTTTTCACAAAGCGGAAAGCCAGGGGCGTCTTTATGGAGTAATTTATGATGGCGAGTGGGGAGATATGGGGACATGGGAAAGTTTAATGGCGATCCGTGCTGCGGTATGATGATTTTTCACTATGTGCGCAAATTTTTGAATTTAAAATCAAGTGTCTATTCCTTACCCACAGGCTATACCCTCTTCTTTCTCATCATTTGTAAGAGGGCGCTATGAACGGCCTTTACGCGATTCCCCTTGGCGTTCCTTTTTTGCCAGCCCTTGTGGAAGGGTTGATTGCAGAGACAGCGCCAGATCCCTTAAACCTCGCGCGTTATCTGGTTATTTTACCAACCCGCCGGGGATGTTTAGCGTTGCATGAAGCTTTTCTTGCGGCAACGCCAAAGGGATGCCGTATTTTACCACGGGTTATGGCTTTAGCGGATATTGAAGAAGGAGGGGATTTACCGGGTTACCTGCCACCCGAAATCCTTCCTCCTGCCATGCCGGCTTGGCAACGGTTGGGATTGATGGGTCAATTGGTATTAGCTTTTGAAAAACAAAAAGAAGGAGGGATTCCGAATCCAGCCGGCGCGGTGCGGTTAGCCCGGGAATTGATGCGGCTGGTGGATGAAGTTGAAACAACGGGGCTGAATTTGAGCCATTTAAAAACGCTGGTGGGGGCGGATTATGCGGCCCATTGGCAGTTAACCCTCGACTTCTTAAAGATTTTGACCGACCTTTGGCCACCTATTTTAGAACAAGCTGGTTTCATAGAGCCAGCGGCGCGAAGGCGGATGCTTTTAGAACAAATCACAAAGCGCTGGCGTCCTGCTGACCCCGTTATTCTGGCAGGAACAACGGCTACGCGACCAGCGACAGCACGCCTTGCTCAAGCCATTCTTCACATGGAAAAGGGCTGCGTTGTTTTACCAGGCGTTGATAGGTCCCTTTCCATTCAGGATAAGGAAACTTTACCCCCCACGCATCCTCACTATACCTTAAGCCAACTTATAGGCCAACTGGGATCTCCAGAACTATGGCCCGCATGTTCACATAAGGTGTCCCCCCGAGCTGTGTTTTTATCAAAGGCTATGACAGCAATGCCCCAAGAAGACTGGCGCATAACTTCAGAAATGGCGATAGATGTCCTGTCTTCTGTCCAGGCGGTTGAAGCGCCTTCCATGCTAGAAGAAGCCCGCCAGATTGCTCTCATCATGCGCTATGAACTTGAGACGCCCCACCAGATCATTGCCCTTGTGACGCCAGATACGGAGTTGGCCCGTCGGGTACAATCGGCGTTGGGACGTTGGGGGTTGTATGGGAACCTTTCAAGTGGCTTGCCTCTTTCTCAATCTTTAGCTGGGCGGTTTCTGTTATTGAGCAGCCTGCTGACGCAAGATATAGGAACTCCAGATTTGCTGGCGCTTCTTAAACATCCTCTTTATGCGAAAGGACGGGACCGCTTGTCCCATTTAAGGGCGACCCGGCGGTTTGAGATAGACGTTTTACGGGGTCTTTCTCCCACCCAAGTTCACACTTTGCCTTTTCCAGGCTATGAAATGTGTGGCCCTTTGCTGGCTTTAAATGATGGCCGAACTCATTCGCTTGGTGATTTCCTGAAAGCTCATGCAACTGTTGCGGAAGCTTTGACAGGGAACCTGAAAGAAGGTCATGGGGAAAGGGAACCTTTAATATGGAGTGAGGAAGATGGCCAGGTGGCGTCAATTTTTTGGAAGTCTTTGCTTGAGCATGCGGAAAGTTTTCCCCCTTTGGCAGCCCGGGACTATCCGGCCTTTTTACGCAGCCTTATGGCGCAGGAAGTTGTGCGGGATGTTGAAGGAATTGGATCGCGCCTTTTGATTTTAGGGGCGTTAGAAGCCCGGTTGCTTCAAACCGATGTGGTTATTTTAGGGGGATTGAATGAGGGAACATGGCCAGGCGTTTCACAGGATGATCCCTGGTTCAGCCGCTCCATGCGGGAAAGTTTCGGGCTGCCCCCCCTGGAACGCAAGATTGGCTTATCGGCCCATGACTTTTGTACAGCCATGTCAGCGCCAAAAGTTTATATGACCCGGTCACTAAAAAAGGATGGGGCGCCCACGTTACCGAGCCGGTGGTGGCAACGCTTATCCGCTTTGCTGGCCACAGGGGGGGGAAAGCTGTCAGCGGTTCAACCCTGGGGAGAGTGGTCTTCATCTCTTGATCAACCAGCGGAGCGCATCCATTTTCTCCCGCCTGCGCCCTGCCCGCCGTTGTCAGTCCGACCCCGTCATTTGTCTGTTACGGAAGTGCAAACGCTTCTTCAGGATCCCTATAGCATTTATGCCAAAAAGATTTTGAAATTGCGCCCTCTTGATGCGCTAGATGCGGATTTGTCCCTGGCCGAGCGGGGGCAGGTCATCCACCGGGTATTGGATTCTTTTGTTCGATCGGGTATGAACCCGCAGTTACCGGAAGCCATGGCGACATTTGAGGCTTTAGGGCGCGGGACGTTCGGAAATTTATTATCTGATCCCCGCGCCATGGCTTTCTGGTGGCCTCGTTTTCAACGGTTGGGAGCGTGGTTTTTGGATCAGATGGCCGCTGCCGTTGAGCAAAAATGCATCCGTGAGATTAAAACGGAAGTAGAGGGGGCCATTGAAATTCCGACAGCGCGTGGCCCTATAGTCCTCACGGCCAAAGCCGACCGCATTGACGTCATGGCATCTCGCCAGGGGCGCATTATTGATTATAAAACAGGGACGATTCCATCCAAAAAAGCGGTGAACCAGGGATATGCGCCTCAACTCTCCCTGGAAGGCGTCATCTTAAAAGGAGGAGGGTTTTCTGGTTTACCGTCTCTTGATGTAGAAAAACTGTGCTATTGGAAAGTCACAGGCGGTACGCCGGCAGGGGAGGTTGTCTCTTTTGACAATATAGCGGATTTGTTAAGTGCGGCAGAGCGGGGCGTGCGGCGTTTGTTTGAAGCTTTTTTAGGGGGTGAAACCCCTTTCCATGCCTGTCCGGATCCGCTCATTATGCTGCCTTATCATGAGTATGCCCATCTGGAGCGTTTAAAAGAATGGGGATAATAGATAATATAATCCGGTCTTCCGTTCGACTCATGAGGCCGGAAGCCGTTTCATAACAAACCGGTTCATAGCCCACACCATGGGAGGATAAAGGCCCATGGTCATCATGATGCCCGGGATAAGGGGAAAGACTCCCGTCCATTCATGCTTAACGCAGGATAAGAGGGTTGCATAAATAAGGGCGTCGAGGATCACAAAGACGCCAAATCCTCCCCAGACCCAAAGAAACCTCTGATGGTTGAGAATTCGTTTTTGGGTCATAAGGAGGGCATAACCGGTTAATAACCGTAAAGCGGAAAAACCTAACGGGTAAGCATAAATACCATCATGGATGAGGCTGATTAAAACCAGTTGTTCAACGGGTAGCAAGTCGGAGCGGTACAGTGTCCAGTGATAGAGGATGATCAGAAGTAAAGTGGGTTGAAACCCGATCTTTTGCCATAGAGGCAGCACGGTCAAGCATACTCCCCCCACTAAAAATATGAAAACCAGGAAACGGCGTTTCCAGGCTTGCCAGAATAATAATTCTTCTCTATATATCACGAAGTTTATTCTATCCCTTCTAAATTGGGGGTCATAAGGAAATTAAGAGGTCTGAAAATAATAAACTTTACATTTATTCAAGAAATTTTTGAGTCAGGCGCAAGTGATTTTGTGAACCGGAACGCAAACATAGCCTAGCCTGTGCACATACTGGAAGCGCAAAAATCACGCCGAAGAGATGGCTCAAAAATCGAAAAAGAAATGGTAATGTTCATTTTTCCAGGTTCCTAAAGACCAAACAGAATTGTTACAAAAGCGGGCATTTCTTTGATAAAGGGGCTGGCCGTAATGATATCGCTTGTAACATGGGTTACAACGGCGACTGGCAAACCACGGGGGAAAATACCCCCATAACCAGAAGTAATCAAACGATCGCCAACCTTAACCCTAGCGCATTTTTCCAGATGGATAAGGCGTAATTCAGAACCATTCTGACCGGCAATGACGCCATGGTGTTGGGTGGATTCAATCTCAACAGGGATGCGGGAAGACAAATCTGTTAAAGGCATAACCCGCGCTGTTGTTGCAGAAAATCCACCAACGTCACTGATCCGCCCTACAACGCCCTCAGCCGTAATGACAGGCTGATCCTTAGCGATGCCATTCTTTTCCATTGCTTTAATTGTCAACAGCGCATTCATTCCATCGGTAACGCGACCAATAACCCGTGCAGAAACACGCTCAATTTTAGAATCAGGAATAGCTTTTACAAGTTGCCGCAATTGATCATGATCAAGGGTTTTCTGTCGCAAAGACTGAATAAGGGATAAATACCGCTCATTTTCTTCGCGTAAAATCGCAACTTCAGTCCGTAAGCTTTTACGCGTACGCACTATATCACTCCAGGATGTTAGCGCCGTAAAAGGTTGGGTTACCGCATCGACAAGAGGTAAGGTTATGTCCAGCAGGACGGCATTTAAATGGTGAACGGCTTTGTTGTTATTTATTGACAATATAAAAACAATCAAGGACCCAGCAAGGAGAGAAAAAATGCCAAAAGAAAAATGTTGATGTCCAAGAGAAGGGCGATTGAGCGCCTGGGAAACAAAAGCATGCCTTGAGGACTGGCGCCGCCCAGCAAACAATTTCAGTCCTGATGTTGTCAATTTGGTCATACTGAACAGATGCCTCTATATAGAGTGAATGATGACTTTATGTTCTGTCGATCGAGATGGAAAGGGTACCAAAATCAAGAACTATTGTATACTACAGAAGTCTGGAAACAGTTTAAAGGAACTTTTTTAATACATGCTCACCAAAACATTTTGAAGGGTTTTGATTTCTTCCAGAGCATGGCCGGTTCCTTGGACCACACAAGTTAAAGGGTTTTCCGCAACAAAGACGGGCAGTCCTGTAGCTTGTGACAAAACGTTATCGAGGTTTCCGAGTTGTGAGGCGCCCCCTGTCATCACGATACCCCGATCAACGATGTCAGCGGAAAGTTCTGGCGCTGTATTTTCGAGAGCTGTCTTGACTCCGTGCATAATGGCAGCGACGACTTCAGTCATGCTTTCAGCAATTTGCTTTTGGTTAATCTCAACTTCTTGAGGAACGCCATTAATTAAGCTGCGTCCTTTGATGCACATTTTAATGTCCTGGCTGTTGGGGCAAATGACGGCGGACCCAATTTCTTTTTTGATTTTTTCCGCCGTACTTTCCCCAATAAGCAAATTGTGGGTACGACGAATATAATTGATGATGGATTCATCCATCTTATCGCCCCCGACCCGGACGGAGCAGGCATAAACGATGCCACCAAGGGAGAGGATCGCCACTTCTGTTGTGCCGCCTCCAATATCAACAACCATGGATCCGGTTGGTTCCGTGACGGGCAAACCCGCTCCAATGGCTGCAGCCATGGG
Organism: uncultured Candidatus Finniella sp.; assembly: GCA_964424515.1. Lineage (GTDB taxonomy): Bacteria > Pseudomonadota > Alphaproteobacteria > Paracaedibacterales > VGCI01 > VGCI01. The sequence continues at coordinate 26,795 of CAYRJJ010000006.1, forward strand.
TTCTTCAATCAAAAATACGCGACGCCCGCCGGCGCTTTCGGCAGATTCCTGGATCGCGCGGCGCTCAACGGCTGTAGAACCGGACGGGACGCAAATAATGATTTGAGGAGCGGCAAAACTGCGCCGGTTATGAACTTTACGAATAAAGTGCTTGATCATTTCTTCAGCGACTTCAAAGTCCGCAATGACGCCATCCCGCAAAGGACGAATAGCTTGAATGCCCCCTGGCGTGCGGCCAACCATAAGTTTGGCTTCTTCGCCAACGGCTAGAACTTGCCGCTTCCCTTTATTCATGGTAATGGCGACAACGGAAGGTTCATTCAACACGATTCCGCGCCCCTTGACATAGACCAGCGTATTGGCGGTGCCCAAATCTATCGCCATGTCAGCGGAAAAACTTCCCAGAAATCGTGACAGTATCCTCAATTCTTCCATCCTTGCTTAACGTATTCTTTAATCCATAGTTTTACGGGGAATAGAGGGGCTACCGCAAGTGTTTTATCAAAAGGATTGGGAAGAATGTTGAGCGGTTGGCTAATAATTTCCTTGCAAATTCATCTTGACGCAAGAAGAGGTTTAACGTTAGCTCAAGTTTATAGTTAGCTTTGAAAAATGGAATCATATTAAAAGGAGACTCCCATGACCCATATTCTACCCAACCTGCCTTATGACGTTACAGCTTTAGAACCGCATCTTTCTGCACGGACATTGACTTTCCATCACGGGAAACATCATCAGGCTTATGTGACAAACCTTAATAACCTGATTCACAATACGGATTTAGCAGACAAATCTTTAGAAGAGATTATTCATGCGACGGCTAAAAATTCTGAGAAAGCAAGTATTTTCAATAATGCGGCCCAAGTGTGGAACCATACTTTCTTTTGGGATTGTATGAAACCCAAAGGGGGAGGACACCCAACGGGCGACTTGAAAACCCGTATTGAAAAGACATTCGGGTCATATGAGGCTTTCGCCGCTGAATTTAAGCAAGCGGCTGTGGCTCAATTTGGCAGTGGATGGGCTTGGCTCGTTGTTGAAAAAGGGAACTTGCGTATTATGAAAACATCTAACGCTGACCTTCCTATGGTCCATGGCGCAACAGCCTTGCTGACATGTGACGTTTGGGAGCATGCTTATTATTTGGATTATCAAAACCGGCGCCCGGACTATGTTGATACTTTCTTGACGCATCTTGTGAATTGGGATTTTCCGGCAAGTCTCTTGACGGCTTCCTAGGTACCACCCACCTTATGTATCGCAAGAGAAAAGAAGAAGAGTTAAGCCATCTTCATTATCCTTATAGTAAAAACAAGAAGTTGAAAAAATAATGGACTGCCGACGGTTGGGAGCTGGAATGATAATCGGGCTGCTACTGGTTAGCAGCCTGATCTCTGGTATATCTCCCGCCTGGGGACAAGATCCGAATCCAAAAACAGAAGAACCCAGCGAAGAAACTCTGCAAAATGTGGTAGTGTTGGCCGGGTTTGACTTGGAAGGGCCCATTTTACGCTTTGACTGGGGTGAAAAGAAACCCGCCCTTGCTGTTGTAAAAGGCGCCGTCGGGCAAGATAAGGGACAATGGTGGATTGTCTTTGATGAAAGGGCAAACGTTTCTCTGCCCGATCTCCCGGAGCGCCCCATTCCTGGTTTGGTAAACATTGACATCGTTCCCGCAAAAGGAGGCATCGTCCTTCAAATTATTGTTGACGCCCGGCTGACGCCAGTTATTGTGCAGGAGGGCGATAAATGGCAAGTTTTATTTAAATCGCAGCCCCTCACAATTGAACAAAACGCCTCTATTCAGTTGCCCCAAACGAAAAAAGAGGGGCTTATTGCAAGCTTAAAGGCGCCTGGAAAAAAGGTTCATTTTACAGACTCTCGTACAGGATATGCCCATGTTGTTTTTCCAACCCGTCAGGTTGGTTTTGGAATGGCTGAAAGCCAATCTTTTCCGGAATTCCAGATCAGCGCCATGGCGCAAGGGGTTGGGTTCCAGCTTCTCAAAAATAATATGACCATTGAGGCCACTCTAGACCAGGCAACGGTCATGCCTCCCAATCCAGAAGGATTAGCCATTACCTTGCCACGGGAACGGGAGCAGGTTAGAACGCGCCCCATCCCTAAGGGGATTTTTGCGGATGCCAAAGACATCGACCGGGTAGGTCGGCAGAAAAGAATTAATAATGAGGAACTACCGGATTTGCCTCATGACCAGCATGGTCCAGGGGAGGTGGAGCTGGCTTGGTTATTGTTGAGTGATGGCCACGCTGCAGAGGCTTTAGGCTATCTCACCCATCTTGCTCAGATGCGTCCCAGCATCGCAAATTTGCCTTTATTTCAAATGCTGCAGGGTATGGGTAGCTTACTCCTTAACCAATGGCGCGTAGCCGAACGTCTCTTTCAATCCGTACCTGATGAGCCTGAAGTCCAAATTTGGGTAACTTTGTTAAAAGCGCTTCAATACCCCCATTACTTTATAAGGAGTTCTATAGCATCGACGCAGCTTCATAGCCAATTCCAAATGATCAGGTCCCTGTTGCCAAACTATCCCAAGCCTTTACGCCATCAAATGGTAGCATTAATTTTGATGGCTGGAATTGCAGCGGATGACCTTGAAACGTTAACCTCGTTCCTGGACCAAGAAACACGTTCCGAAAATGTCAGGGAAGGAGAAGTTTATGACCTGGCTAAGGCAAGGGTATTGATGGGCCAAAAAAAGCCAGATGCGGGTTTCCAACTATTGGGCGAGTTAATGGAAAAAGCCGTATCCTCCGACGTGCGTGACATGGCCCGTTTTTATTATGTCGTTGACCGGCTGGAAACAAAAATGATGAAGGAGGAAGACGCCCTTCCTCAATTGGAACATCTCCGTTCCCAGGGGCGGGGGGGATGGTTAGGCCGTCGTGTTGCGTCTTATCTTGTTGAATGTGAAGCCAGGAAAATGAAAGCTCAATAAGGATATACCCATTACCTTTGAAGGCGCCTTTTATGGCTTCGTCTCTTTACGCGCTTTACGGTTCCTCGCAATTGCAAGTTGCTTATCCCCTGATTCTGTTCGTCCTCTGAGCGCAGGCGCGAGACGCCGAAGTCGAACGGCAAGAGGTAAGTTGCTTCACGAAAAATAATTATAAAAATCTTTCTTGACATTTGACGGGTGGATGTCCATATCTATTGAAACAATAGTTAATTTGTTAAAATGGATTGATATAATGGCTCGGCTTAATAGCCATGTTCTCCGTAAGAATATTATTCAGCGCCTTGAGGGATTGGTTACGTTTTCTTATGGCCAGTTCAAGTTTCTCAAGCGCAGCTCCCGCTAATTTTTTTTCTCACAACCTCATTTTAAGTTTAAATATTCCCCCCAATCGGGATGATATTATTATATATTTTATTGGGAGAGACCCATGACAGCAGCGGCACATACACAAGACAAAATTGGCCTATGGCCTTTAACTTCCCTTGTAACAGGCAATTTAGTTGGTTCTGGCGTTTATTTGCTACCTGCAACACTCGCTATTTATGGAACGGTCAACATTTTGGGGTGGGTTGCAGCTTCTCTTGGCGCTATCCTCCTTTCATTAGTTTTTGCCCAGCTCAGCTCCCGCCAGACAAAGACGGGTGGTCCGTACCTCTATGCCCGGGAAGCCTTTGGTGATACGGTCGGCTATTACGTTTGCTGGGGGTACTGGATGCTGTCCTGGATCAGCAATCCAGCCCTCGCTATAGCCGCAGTGGGCTATATTTCCGCTCTGTATGGCGGACTCAGTCCCATGGCCCACTTTGGGCTAGAAGTTATGATCGTGGCGGGGTTAACCATTTTTAACCTGCTTGGCCTCAAAGTGACAGGACGAACTGAACTTTATATTACCGCGTTAAAAGTGGTTCCCTTATTGATTCTACCCTTGGCGGGGCTGTACTTTATTGACATCACTACTTTTGCGCACCATGTCAATGTATCCGGCAAGTCTTTTAGCATGTCTTTAAATTCCGCCACGCTTGCCGCAATGTGGTGTTTTGTGGGACTGGAAACAGGCACCGTTCCAGCTGGCCAAGTTTTTAATGCTTCCCGCACTGTTCCCCAAGCGACCATTCTTGGAACTCTCATTGCTGCATTGGTTTACATCTTGGGAGCTGTCGTCATTATGGGGATTGTTTCTCCTGCAGATCTCCTGCAATCTAAAGCCCCTTACGCTGATGCAGCGCACCGTATCTTTGGGGGAACATGGGGAGCCCCCGTCGCCCTAGCGGCGATCCTTTCTTGTTTGGGAACCCTCAACGGATGGATGATTATTGTAGGCCGCATTCCCTATGGCGCAGCGGAAGACGGGTTATTTCCAAAGCTCTTTACACAAACCACAGAACACGGAACACCGTACTGGGGCGTGTTGATATCTTCCTTCTGTTCAGCTCCCTTGTTATTTTTATCCTTGCAGAATACCCTGATGGAGCAGTTTAATTTTATTATAGATGTTGCTGTAACCCTGATTTTGCTTGTTTATGCCGTATCTGTGCTGGCATATTTAAAATTGCTGGTTCGAGACAGGCAAAGCACGTTCCCCAAAATTGCTTTGGGACTTGGGGCCTTTGCATTCACGGGTTGGGCTTTATGGGCAGCCAGCTTTAAGATGGTGGGATTGTCCATGGTGATTTTGGTACTGGGAATTCCGATGCGCTTATGGATGAAGAAAGCCGGAGCAGCTGTGAATCAAGCTTGATTTACCTGAAAAAATTCCTTATAAGAGGCCATAAGGAGTCTGGAAATAATAAACTTTTCATTTATTCGAGAAATTTTTAAGTCAGGCGCAAGTGATGTTGAGAACCGGAACGCAAGTATAGCATACCTCAAAAATTGAAGAATAAATGGTCATGTTAATTTTTCCAGATCTAATGCGGGTGTAGCTCAATGGTAGAGCAGAAGCTTCCCAAGCTTACGACGGGGGTTCGATTCCCCTCACCCGCTCCAGTAGGTTTTCCCAAAAAAAACTAAATTATTGCAACAGGCCACTATATTGGGGAAGGATTTGATGATTCTCGATTAGACATTCTGCCTTTGACGATGCCGATCTCTTGGCAAGGGGCGCTCGCCCAATATGCAGGGCGGCTTCACCGCCTTATAGCAAAAAGGAGGTCATTATCTAGTGTCTGACAGAAAACCCTTATTTTTATCTAAAGATCAGTTTCAGGTTTAAGTCAATTCTAGAGGTTTAACTCACTACCCCTCATTTTTGAGAGATTTTCCTAAAAGTTATGATTTTGAAGG
>CAYRJJ010000007.1:0-31340 GCA_964424515.1 uncultured Candidatus Finniella sp.
GCACTCCAGCCATAAAGCCTGCGGTCGAGGGCATGATTTGAGAAGAATCGTCAGCTTTTTCTTCCAAAGGATCGGGATTGGAAACCACAAGCTTTAGATGGCGGGGGGTCGTATGAGAAGTGGTTGCCTCAGAAATAGAAGGCTTATTATTGCTTTGAAGGGGGCGGGATTTAGAATCAGGATCTTGCGGCATGCTGTGACTCCTTTCATATAAAGGGCCGTAAAAACCAATGGGGGGTCATAGTATCTAGCTTGGCATTTTACAATATCCATATTTAAGATATGAACAAATATTTTATGGATATCTTATAAAGATATATACCTAGGATTGTGAAAAGTCAACGATATTCTTTGCTTATCCACAATCTACTATCTAATTTTTTATAATGGCAGCTCAGGTAGGGAAAGAAAGGCGTTGTGGGTTTAATAAAAATGCATTTCTTTCATCAAGCAGGGGAAAAGCTTTTCTTAAAGACTTTTTTTCAACATATTGAATTAATGAAGTTAATAAAGGATACAGTACATTTTAATGGTGGATTTTGCCCATGCCTATTGTTGCCTCTGTGTTTTAAAGTATGGTATAGGTTAGGATGTGTAGTTAGAAAATGGTGTTTTACCACCAATTCAAACCCTTCTCAGGCTTCTGCAGAGACGATCTTTAAGGAATACTCTCTGTTGGCCTCTGGCTTTTTCTTTCTTTTCATTAATACATTTTTTGGCCGAATGAGAGACTATGAGAATAAAAGCATTAAAAACATTTGTTTATCTCGCGGAAACGGGCTGTGATTTTGATGGACACAAGGCTTTAGGGATTCCCCGGTCTAATATGTGGAACCATATTAACGAAATTGAGAACGAAACAGGCTTAAAGCTTATCGAAAGGCAGAAGGGGAGATCATTTCTTACCAAAGAGGGAGCGGCATTTGCACCCATAGCTCGCAAGATGTATACCACGTATGAAGAAGGTCTTAGAGATATCGTACATGAAGAGCACCTCCAAGTTGAGGGAAACATTATTATTTCTACTACCGCTGCTATTTCTTCAGGAGTTTTTATGCAAACCATCAGGGACTTTCATCTGCATTATCCAAACCTGAAAGTCAATATCATCGCAAACGATTATCTGGATAAAAGTACGGAAGCAGGTGCCGATATTTTGTTAAGACCCATTGGAAACAACCCTGATCTTGTTAAAAAATGGCACATTAAATACCACCATGGCCTTTTTGCCAGTGAGTCTTATCTGAAGAAAAAAGGCGTGCCAAAAGCGCCCGAAGATCTTCTTAATCATTGCATGATGGGATATGGTACCCACGAATTTAGCCATTTTGAAGAAATTAACTGGCATCTAAAAGGAAAAAGCTGGGGATTGCCAAAATTACTGCCTATGTTAACCATAAACTCTACCTCTTCCCTATACTTGGCTGCTGCCCAGGGTATTGGGATCTGTTCGGCTGCAGCAGAATCTAATGCATTTTATGACGAAAAAATGATAAGAGTCCTTCCTCAAATTAAGGGGCCAATCATCAAGACATATTTTTGCACCAAACAAAATGCAAGTTCATCTATTAAAAACAGCACGGATATTTTTCAAAACTTTTTTGAGAAATACTTGGAAACCATAGGAGTAAAAATTAACCATGGATAAAAACAACAACATCCATAAATCTCTTTTGCTTGGTCATATTCTTGAATGTTTCGATAATACCTTATATGGTTTTTTTGCCGTTCTCCTGGCGCCAATTTTCTTTCCCTCTATCTCCCATACGGCAAGCTTGATGGCTTCCTATGGGGCATTTACGGCTGGTTTCCTTGCCAGACCCTTGGGAGCTATTCTCTTTGGTTTATATGGGGATAGAGTCGGTCGTCGAAAGCCGCTTTTGTATTCTATGGTACTTGTCGGCGTCCCTACATTTATCATCGGGGTTATTCCAACTTACGAGGCCATCGGGATGGTGGCTCCCCTTGTCCTGATTATCTGCCGTCTTGCGCAAGGGCTTTTTATAGGGGGAGAATATACAGGCGTTAATCTTCAGTTATCGGAAAATAACTTCCAGAAAAATCTTGGAGCGCAGACCGGGATTTTGATCTCATCAGGTGTTTTTGGCGCTGTGTTTGCCACAATGTTTGGTGCGATTGTAACCCTTGAAGCAATGCCATCGTGGGCTTGGCGTGTTCCCTTTCTCTTTGGGGGGATTTCTGCTATCTGTATCTTTTTTTATCGGCTTCGCTTAACTGAAACGGATGCATTCCAACAAGAAGAACAAAAACATAACCTTCTGAAATTCCCATTGGCCTACTTATTCAAAGAACACAAAACCGACCTTTTTATAGCATGTGTTATTAGTGGCTTAACAGTTATGCCCCTTTATTATTCAACAATTTTTGGGAACCGACTCTTTCAAGAATTGGGATATACGCATGCAGAAAGCATGTTTTTGAATATGGTCGCTATGTTTTTTGATGGGATTTTAATTATTTATCTTGGAAAGCTTGCCGACAAAATTGGATTTAGCCGGCAAATGTTTATAGGATCTTTTCTTACAGCCCTTTTCACTTTTCCCGCCTTTTATTTAATATCAGGTTCATCAATCTCAGCTTTCCAAATTTATGGGTTTATAGGGATCCTTATTTCTACTGGTATCATCATTAATGCCTGTACTATGCCTTATCTTGCCTCTTTTTTCCCCACAAAATGCCGCTATTCAGGCGTTGCCCTGAGTTTTACGACCGGGCAAGCTATTTTGGGGAGTACTTCCCCGCTCATGGCTTCGTGGTTAACAGACACGTTCCAGTCACGGCTTGCGCCAGCATTTTGGTTAACTTTTGTGGCTCTAGCGGCTGCAGGGAGTATTTTGTACAGGCAATTCACCCGTAACGGCTTTTCAAGCCTGACTATTAAACCACTCCATCCCCATTCCATAGACAGTGAGCGGTCATAAAAAGTAAAAGGTTGTGCCAGATGTTTAAGGCAAGGCCTAAAATAAAGAAAACCTCTCACAATCAACTCCCAGCGCCTTAGTGCCGCTATCAAGCGCCTCACAGAAATTTGAGTAATTCATTGCGAAGAACAACAACAACTTCGATTAAGATTAACAAGATGATGGTCAGCTCCAGCCGGGAAGAGTGCCGATGATTCAACTCGCTGGATAAAATATCGTAAAGTTCATGGATCACATCAAGACGGCGGTTGAGGATGTCCAGCCGCGTTGTAATGTCCATATATTCTGAGGCCATAAGATAGTAAGGTTCATATCGGGGACGACGCCAAAAGAATTCAGGCGTATCTAAAATATCGTTATGCAAGTTGATTGAGTTTCGTTCTGAGAATAAGGCGCCTATCTTTTTAGATAGATTTTTACGTGACATGGAGATTTTGCCTTTTCTGGCAAGTTCTTCAGGTAAATGACGTGTTCTTTCAATGGTGCGGCTAACGGATTCTTCAAACCATTCTAATTTTACAGATTGAGATAAGCCGTGAGACAAGGAAAGTTTAATTAATACATCGTCTGATTCCAGGACAATTTCATCATCTTCTTCTTCAATGGCCGTCATATCACCATAATGAAAAGTGGATTGATCATGCGTAGGAAACATTAAGGGATGACCAACATAGGGACGTATGTCGGCCAGAATTTGATGTTCCGCTTCCTCTTCTAATCCCCAAAAAATAGCGCATCCATAAGGAAATAAAAAGGCGTCTCCCCCGGAACCCTCTTCATTTTCTTTGCGAATGTGAATGACATTATCATAAAATTTAGGCTCCCGTCCTTCCGCCCTCAGAAATTTTGACAACTCGTCAATATCATAAATATCACCTACGCAATAATAAGAACATCTCATGTCACACCGTGCATTGTTAATCCTGGTAGGGATTATGACCGAAAAGCCTATGCCAGCACAAGCCCTCTTCCTTTACGACGAGGGATGCACGCGCCTGTTTTTCATCGAGAACGGGGATACCAACCTCACCAGCTTTCTGGCCCTGATTGTTTCCCGGGGTTCATGGGCCATCCCTATTTTTGATGAAGCAGCTTCAAACGCCAATGAAACAACAAGGAGAAAAATGCTGGATGCTCTTTACAAAAGCAGTGTTCTTGAATGGCATTTTTGGAATAATGCTGATAAAAAACAAAATTTTGATCTTATTGGCGCTGAAAGGTAAAGACCCGATCGTAGAAGAAAGGGGGGATGATAAAGACCGCTTGATCCAGGCAGCTAAAAAACCTGCTGATGGTTGTCCCGAAGATTAGACGTTGTTGAGGAATTAAAAGTGTGATACATATATAAATTAAGGTCTTATCCATAAGGTTCGTTATTATACTTTGAAAGAGCATAATAAGAAAAAAGATTTGCAATGACTTACGTTGTTACAGAAGCTTGCGTTAGATGTAAATACATGGACTGTGTTGAGGTATGCCCCGTCGATTGTTTTTACGAAGGGGAAAATATGCTTGTTATCAATCCAGATGAATGTATTGATTGCGGGGTATGCGAGCCGGAATGTCCGGCAGAGGCTATTATTCCCGATACGGCGCAAGGAGCGGAGAAATGGGTTGAAATTAACCGTCAGTATGCAGGAGGATGGCCTAATATTACCCGCAAAGGGACGACGCCTGAGGATGCTGACCAGTGGTTAACCGTCAAAAATAAATTTCAAGAACATTTTAGTGAAAAGCCTCCGGGTCCGAAATTCCCGGGGGATTAAGTCAGAGTCCCTTGTCAAAACAGGTGATATGCCTGCGCAAAGAAAAGGTCCTTAAGTTCAATCGAAAGAAAAGAGAGTTTGACAATGACGATCCCGATGACAAAACTGTTTAATGAAGGTGATTATGTTGTCTATCCGGCCCATGGCGTGGGGCGGATTGTTGGACACGAAACCCAGGCAATTGGAGATATAGAGGTTCAATTGCTGGTCGTATCCTTTGAAAAGGACCGCATGATCTTACGTCTCCCTTTATCAAAGGCAAAAACAGCAGGACTTCGTCCTCTCAGTACGTCTGAAGATATGACGCAAGCGTTAGAAATGTTAACGACCCGTACCAAATCCCGTCGAACAATGTGGAGCCGCCGCGCTCAAGAGTATGAAGCGAAAATCAATTCTGGAAATCCTAAGTCTATTGCGGAAGTTATCCGTGATCTATACCGCGCAACGACACAATCAGATCAATCTTATAGCGAGCGTCAAATTTACCAAGCTGCTTTGGAACGCTTTGTCCGTGAGCTTGCGGCTGTTGAAAAAATTGACGAAACTTCCGCAACCCAAAAACTTGAGGGTTTCTTGAAAGCTGCTTAAAGACGCCCCTTGCCTTATGTCCTTATTAACCGGCTCAAAAATTATGAGTTTTTGAACCGGTTTCAGTAAGCGACTTTACACAAATTAAGCTTCCCAATCTCCCACAATGGCCTGATAGCAAGCCACAGCAACAACAGCTGCCGTTTCGGCGCGTAATATGCGAGGGCCCAAATTGATAAATTGCGTAAAAGAAAATGATCGCAGATAAGCAATTTCCGGGGTAGAGAAACCCCCTTCCGGTCCAATGAGAAATCCAGATGGCGCATTTGGGGATAAAGCCCCAAGCGCGTGCGCAAGTGAAGGAACTTCACCACGCTCCTGGCACACAAATAAAGGGATATGAGAGTCCCAAGCTGCCAGAGCCTTGCTGAGAGACATAAGGGGATAAATGACGGGAATGTCAAAACGTTCACATTGCTGGGCTGCATCTCTTACATTGTTCTGCAAGCGATCCTGGTTTACCCGGGCAATATTGCAGCGTTCCGTCATAACTGGATAAAAACGACGCACCCCCAACTCAGTTGCCTTTTCCACTAGAAAAGTCAGGGGATCATGCTTAATCGGCGCAAATAAGAGTGAAATATCCGGTCCCGTAATGGCGGGACGGCTTTGTTCTTGAATCATAACAGTTGCCAGTGTTTTTGAGAGCGTGGTCACAACAGCCGACCACTCGCCCTCACGCTCATTAAAAACAACCAGCCGATGGCCAATCGCCAACCGTAAAACATGACGCGCATAATGGTTCTGCCCCTCATTTAAGGTTAAGATTTGGTTTGGGGAAAAGTCATCCGGATGATATAGACGTATCATAAGTCCCTCCTTGCTCAAGTCTTGAGTCGTTGAGAGATTAACAAAAAACGGGTAAGGTTTGAATAAATTTTAAAAAGGGATATTTGATGAAGCGGAAGCAATTGCCAAAACATTTACCCGGCTTTAGTTTGATTGAGCTTGCCCTGGTTTTAATTGTTATTGGCATTTTAGCGGGCGCTATTTTTAAGGGGCAAGATATTCTGGAAGCTGCTAAAATTCGCTCTGTTTTGAATGATATTAACCGCATTCGTACAGCTACGGCCCTTTACCATGATACATTTGGCCAATGGCCAGGCAATGATTCCCAGGCAAGCGCGCGGTTCGGGGAAGGGGTTAGCAATGGCCAGGGTAATGGAACCATCTCAGGAGATGAAGCAAGCCAATTTTGGATTCATCTGGGAAAGGCGGAGCACTTGCCAGGGACAGTTGCTCCCACCTCTAAATTAGGGGGCGCCTTTACCGTTGAGGGAGACCGGGCAACGCACAAGAATTTTCTGGTCCTCTCCGGGCCGGAAAAATCAGGGCTTTTAACGCCAAAACAAGCAGCCGATCTTAAAGCTAAAGCAGGTGACGGCGCCCCCTCAACAGGGCAGATCCGCATCACAGAAGGAACAGACGCAGCGCCAAGAAGTTGCGTCAATGAGGGAGTATTTCAGTTAGCAACAAAAACTCCCGCCTGTATTCTTAGGGTGGAATTGCAGTAAAGAGCATGATATTTATAGAGATATGGTACCCTCAATCAATATGATCCAACCCTTTAGGGAAAAAGAAAGGAAAAAAGATGTCATCTTTGAACCATACGACTGATGAAAGTTTTACGAAAGATGTTTTGCAATCAGATGTGCCCGTACTCGTTGATTTTTGGGCAGAATGGTGTGGCCCTTGCCGCATGATCGCCCCCATTTTGGAAGAGGTAGCGAGTGAAATGGGCAACAAAATTAAAATCTTAAAGCTGAATATTGATGAAAACCCAACCATAGCCGCATCGTTAGGCATACGCAACATTCCGACTTTAACTTTATTCAAAGATGGCCATGCCGCTTCCACCATGTCGGGCGTCAAACCCAAAAGTAAAATCATTGAATGGGTCAATACAGCGCTTTGAAAAACCGGATCAGTTGCGGCCAGGTTTCATAGATTTTCCGGGGGCTTCCCAGGTCATCCCCTGCTTTGCGACAAAGGCGCGTGAAAATTGGCTACGGGCTTGGGCTTCAATACCCGCCATAAAAGCATCATCATGGTCAGGGCTGTGATGAAAAAGGGCAAGCTCCCCAATAGCTGCCGCTTCAGCAAGCGCTACGGCCTGGTTCCAGGTGGAATGGCCCCAGGCCGGTTTGGCCGCAAACTCTTCTTCCGTAAATGTTGCATCGTAAACCAGCAAATCCGCGCGGCGGATGAACTCAACCAAACCCTGGTTAAGTTCCCCGGGCGTATGGGTTGTATCTGTAATATAACAAACAGACTGATGACCTGTATCGACGCGATAGCCGGCGCTTCCCCCCGGGTGATCCAGCGCAATGGTCGAAATTTTTAAATGATTCAAAGAAAACTGGCCCCCGGTCGGCACGTCAAGGCAAGTTCTTGTACAGGCGATCTGATCCCAAGGAACAGGGAAATAGGGCGGCGAAATCACTTGGGATAACACAGACTCAATACCCCCTCGTTTTTGGTCTTCACGCAGCAAACCACTGGCAATAATGGTTATCTCAAAATCCGGGTGGTGCAGCGGCTTAAAAAAAGCGAACCCGCTGATATGGTCAGCATGGGTATGAGAAATGAGCAAGATAGCTTTTTTGAACCCGCGTTTTAATACCTCATTGCCGGCATCAACGAATCCGGTACCCGCATCAAAAATTATGTACTGACCATGAACTTCCAGGCTGACACAGCTGGTATGGCCTCCCACTTCCGCAAAATTAGGCTGGCACTGAGGGCAGCTGCCCCGCACCCCCCAGAATGTAACTTTCATGGTATCATCTTTATGCATGGCTTCCCCGGTTAGATGGCGCTTTTAAGTCCGCTCTTTCACTCCAGCAGGCGTTGTACTACAGCATTTCCCTTAGATCTTGTATATTATGCAACAAATGGTGCCGCATCTTACGGATTGCCCGCACTTCAAGCTGGCGTACCCGCTCTTTACTGATGTTCAATTGTTTTCCGACATCCTCTAAAGTCGTTGGCTGGTCCGCTAAACGGCGGACGGTAATGATCATCCGTTCGCGGGGGCTTAAGTAATGCATGGCCCCTTGAATCCATAACCGGCGAATGCTCTCATCAAGGGTTAGCACAGCTGAGGCTTCCGGATCTGGCTTTTGATCCGCTAAAGAATCCACCCAGTCATCGCTACCGGTTTCATTCATCGGCTGGCTCAAGGACAAATCGTGGGAAGAAAGGCGGTTTTCCATATCTTCTACGTCATGAAGGGGTACTTGCAAGGTTTCGGCGATGTGTCCCCGCTCTTCCACGGTCATTTGGTCTGTGCTGATTTTAGATAACTGGGCCTTAAGCCGCCGTAAATTAAAAAACAATTGTTTTTGAGCGGATGTTGAACCGGTGCGCACAATAGACCAATTGCGCAAAATATATTCCTGTATATGAGAGCGTATCCACCATCTCGCATAGGTTGAAAACCGCACGTCCCTTTCAGGATCAAAACGCTCAGCCGCATACATTAACCCAAGGTTTCCTTCTTGGATAAGGTCAGATAAAGGAATGCCGTAGTGACGGAACCGCACCGCTGTGCTGACCACCAAGCGCATATATGCCTGAACGAGCAAGTGCAGGGCTTTTTCATCATGCTGATCATGCCAGGCAAGAGCAAGGTCATGCTCTTCATCTTTTTTCAGAAGAGGCTGGTCCATCAACTGGCGGATAAATTCCAGGTCTGCATGTTGCGTACTTGCTCCAGATGAAAATTGTTTCATTATTTCTCCTTACTTATTGGATAGAGCGCCACAGAAGAAAATCTTTCTTTACCCCTTCGTAAAATGCCTATTGACCTATCTTAAAATAGAGAGCCTGAATATTTGGTTAAAGAGGCCTGGTTGCCTTGACCACTCCTGGCTCCCGCAGCATGCCGGTGAGCGCGGACAATGCTCCCATCACTCATATGTCATTCGAGGTCTCTATCTTTTTTTTAAACTTCCAAACTCTTATCCAAATGGCCTTTTTTAACCCAGCGGCTAGACCAGTTGTAAGTCGTTTACCATGAACCAAACTCTTCAGGTAAACCTCTCCAGGGAGGCTCTGTTCTTAAAATCCAGCGTACAGCCTCTATAAAGTTTCGGTCGTCTTTGCCATGTCTGCCTTTAGGGGCAGAGCTTATCTGTTTTTTCCATTATCTCAACGTAACGGCAGAGTTAATAAGTAAGGAACGTGACCGAAATAACTTCCGATTATTAATAAAATTGATATGATGCTTTGTGTATAGCCATGAGGTGAAGGCTCCCATGAATAATTTTTATGACCAAACTGCCGAGGAAGGCATGCAAAATTTTTAGGATAGCTTATCTGAAAAAGATAAACGTCGCTATGCAGCTGTTGAAGTTTTGAAGCTCCCCCAGAGACGGAAAAAATACATTTCCCATCTTTTAGGTTGTGTTTTTAAAACAATACAAGTTTGATAAGTTCCTTGGAAAATGGAATTATAGAACTATACCCATAAGCAGCTGATCGCTACAAAATTGGAAGTTATTTCGATCATGTTCCTAAGTTACTTTACGTTGTGGGTCCGGAGTACTCCACCGTGGCTGAGGTGCGCTATAATAAGAAGTTCCCATAAATAAGGCATAATAACCATGCAACTTGCATTTATCGCGGCACCCACGGAAGAAGCGCAAAAAACAAAAGAAATACTTCAGCAGCTCTACATGTCCGCCCCGCCAGAAAAAGCGGATGTGATCATTGTCCTAGGGGGGGATGGCTTTATGCTCAGGACCCTCCATCAATTTCAGTCTTTGGAAAAACCCGTTTATGGCCTCAATTGTGGTACGGTCGGGTTTTTGATGAATGCGTATCAAGAAACGGACTTGCCCAGTCGCCTGAAAGCGGCTAAAGAAACGGTTTTACACCCTTTAAAAATGATGACAACGGATATCAGTGGAAAGCGTATTGCAGCGTATGCTATTAATGAGGTTTCTTTGCTGCGCCAGACGGCCCAAGCCGCTAAGATCCGCATTTATGTGGATCAGGTTTTACGTTTGGATACGCTCGTCTGTGACGGGGTTTTAATTGCAACGCCGGCGGGAAGCACAGCCTATAATTTATCCGCTCACGGCCCGATCATTCCCATTAATGCGAATCTGCTGGCCTTAACGCCGATCAGCGCTTTTCGTCCCCGGCGGTGGCGGGGTGCGCTTCTGCCAGTTACCGCCTGCGTAACTTTGGAAATTCTGGAACCTGACAAACGTCCGGTGAGTGCATCTGCAGATGGTCACGAAGTCCGCAATGCTCAAAAGGTTGAGGTTTACCCCGACCCTCAAACGCAGTATCGCCTTTTATTTGACCCGCACCATAACCTGGAAGAAAGAATTTTAGGGGAACAGTTTTTGGTATAGATAAACCTACCCAAACCATCTGTTTTGACTATATAACGCAGTGTGCTGGCTTTTCATGAGGTACCGTCAAAATTTAAAGAGTGGGTAAACGTTCGGATTTTCAGGATCAATCCTTAACAAATCGTTAATAGTTTTCCACGATATCTGTGGATAACTTTGGGGAAAACATGTTGGGGGGATGTGGAATCCCATGTAATCATTGGTCCCAACCCGCACTGCTTAGAAAATAGGCTCGTTTGTATTTCATTGTTTTTGAACGATTTTTTTTAAAATAAGCCAAAATCAACGGCTTTGTGAAATGGTCTTCTTTTGAACGGAGATGGTTTGGGTAAGTTGTGAATAAAATTTCAAAAAACTTTTAGAGAGTTGATGATTTTTTGTCCAATATCCCGATAGATATCAGCAATGGCTGATTCAGGTTTTGCCGCTGTTACAGGGATTCCCTGGTCACTGTGCACACGAATGGACAGGTCAATAGGAAGTTCCCCCAGGAAGGGAATGCGCAATTTTTCTGCTTCATTCCGGGCGCCGCCATGGCTAAAGATATCGGAAATATGCCCACAATTCGGGCAACTAAATTGGCTCATATTTTCAATAATGCCCAGGATCGGTACATTAACCTGGCGGAACATATTGAGTCCGCGGCGGGCATCAATCAAGGCAATGTCTTGAGGGGTTGAGATAATAACAGCGCCATCGAGCTTGACCTGCTGGCATAAGGTTAAGTGGGCGTCTCCTGTTCCTGGTGGCATATCTACGATCAATATATCAAGTTCTGGCCAGGCGACCTCTTTCAGCATTTGTTGTAATGCGCTATGAACCATAGGGCCGCGCCAAATCATTGCTGTTTCTTCTGGAACCATAAAGCCAATGGACATGCAGGCAATGTTCTGGCGAAAGATAGGGATGAGTTTTTTATCGGCCGTGACATCTGGTTTTCCTGTAATAGAAAAAAGCCGCGGGAGCGATGGCCCATAAACATCTGCGTCCAGCAGTCCTACTTTTGCTCCCAGTTGAAAAAGGGCAATGGCAAGATTGGCTGCGGTTGTTGATTTACCAACGCCCCCTTTTCCGGAAGCGATCGCAAAGATTTGCCGGACATTTGGAAGGAGTTCCGGCTTTTGAGGTTTGGGCGGAGTCTTGATGGAGGGGCGCTGCACCGTTAAAACAGTGCGAACCTGATTGACGGACGCTAAACTTTGAATCATGGGCTCGGCTTTTTGTCGTAAAGCTTCGACTTCCTTTGCTTGCTCAAGGGAAGATTCAAAAATGACCATCACATTTCCATCTTCAACCTTTAAAGACGTCATCCATTTTATGAGGGGTTGCCCGTCTTTTGCCGTAAGTTGCGTCAAGAGATGACGGATCTGGTCATTCGTTAAAATTGTTGAGTTCATTGCCTTATCCCTGATTGTCGGTTTCTTTTCTTTCATATATAGTGTGTTTAAAGATTCTTAATCAACTGAAAGAAACAGATATGCCTTGGGACGATGATGGTGACAATAAAGGTGACACAGGCAGTTCTTCTAAAGGATCCAAGGGACCATGGGGCAGCGCTTCGGGCAAGGGCCACCGGTCGATAGGCGAACCTGCAAAAGAGTCCCGGGAGGAAAAGGATGAGGTCTCTCGAAATTCCTGGTCACGCCGGCAGGGGCTTTCTTCCCGTGCAAACAATAGCATAGATGATTTGGTTGATGTTATTCAAGACCGCGTTCGCAAGATGATGTCCGGGGGTGGGAGCGCCCCAAAAGGAGGTGGCTTCAGAGGAAGTACGCCAAAAGGCAGTTGGAAGGTTGGCGCCCTGCTTGCGGTAGGCGCCATGGTTCTTTGGTTGAGTATAGGACTCTATCGCGTACAAGAAGGTGAAGTAGGCGTTGTTTTACGCTTTGGGGAGATGGTGCGAACTTCCTTGCCTGGATTGCAATATCACCTGCCCGCGCCTTTTGAGGCTGTCATTGTGCAAAAAGTAGCTGTCCTCAATACCATTGATGGCGGTATGAAGATGGAAAAGAACGGGGATTCCGCAGAGGCGACATTAATTTTGACGGGCGATGAGAATATGGTTCATACGAACTATACTGTCTTATGGAAAATCAAGGATGTCAGTGAATACCTTTTCACGACGCGGGATCCTGATGAAACGATCCGGGTCGCTGCAGAAAGCGTGGTGCGTGAAGTGATTGGCCAGACCACAGCCCGACTGGCCTTAACAGAGGGACGGGGGCAGATTGAAACCCGCGCTCAAGAAATTCTCCAAAAGCTTCTTGATCAGTATAAAATGGGCATTCAAGTTGTGAGCATTCAGCTTCAAAATGTGGCGCCGCCTCATCAGGTTGTAAATGCGTTTAATGATTTACAAGCGTCTTTGGTGAATGCAGATCAATCCCGCAATGAAGCGGAAGCTTACCGGAACGAAATTATTCCCCGGGCAGAAGGCAATGCCGCTCAAATTGCCAACGAAGCGACTGCCTATAGCCAACGCAAGATTGCCGAAGCGCAAGGAGAGGCAGCGCGGTTTATTCAAGTTTTGAACGCTTTTGAGAAGCACCCGGATATTACGAAGAAGCGGTATTACCTTGAAGCTATGCGGGATATCCTGTCAAAGACAACGAAAATTATTTTGGATGAAAAGGTAGGAAAAGGAATCCTTCCTTATCTACCCTTGAATGAGTTAAAAACTCATGCTTCAGATTCAGCCGTGAACAAGAAGGGCGGTTCCAAATGAGTCAGTCAATACGTTTTATTGTTGGCATCCTTGCCATATGCCTTGTTGTAATTGGCGGGGGGATGATCTTTACAGTCGATCAAACCAAACAAGCCATTGTTTTACAATTTGGGGAGCTGCGTAAAGTTCATACAACTCCTGGATTAAAGGTTAAGGTTCCTTTTATTCAGGACGTTTTATTTTATGAAAAACGGGTTCTTAATTTTGATTTTCCAGAAGTGCGAATTACGACGGGTGACCAAAAACGCTTATTGGTTGATACTTATACGCGCTATCGCATTATTGATCCCATTCTGTTTTTTCAAACGGTGAAACCAGCCAGTGAGCAAGGAGCGTCCATGCGGTTGGAGGCTTTTGTAACCAGTACGGTTCGCAATGTTTTAGGTAAAGTTCCTTTGCGTAATTTATTGTCTGAAGAACGGCCTAAAATTATGAAATCTATTGAACGGGAAGTTGATGCATTAGCTCGCCCTTTAGGAATTGCTATTGTGGATGTACGCATTATTCGCACTGAGTTGCCCATTGAAAACAGGGATGCCGTGTTTAACCGGATGATCTCGGCGCTTAATCAGATTGCAAAAGGAAACCGCGCGACAGGTGAAAAGATAGGGCAGGAGATTCGTTCAGCGGCTGACCGGGATCAAAGCATTATTTTGGCGACGGCTCAACAGAAAGCGCAGGATATTCGGGGCCAGGGGGAAGCGGAGTCGATCCAGATTTTGGGAGCCGCTTTGGAAAAAAATCCTAAATTTTATGAGTTTTACCGAACCATGCAAACTTATCGGGAAACGTTAGGAGAAGGGACTACCCTCGTTCTAACCACAGATAATGATTTATTTCGATTTTTCCATGCTCCAGAATGAGAAATGAAAAACAGCGTATTAACTAAGGAAATTGAGGTTAAAAATGAAAGAAGTTAGCAAATTGAAGCATCATCTTATGGCTTTAGCTTTAACTGTAAGCTTTGTGAGTATGAATTCCTGGGAGAGTTTCGCCAGATCCTCCCCTCCGACTCCCAGTCCTTTGCAACAAGCGCCGATCAACAACAATGTGGCAAAGCCGGATTCAAAATCAACAGATGATAAAACAGAAGGGTCTCCGAAATTTGATATCAGCCAGGGATTTTCATCAATTGCGGAAAAAGCCAGCCCGGCTGTGGTGAATGTCTCAACCACACAAATTGTTGAAGGGGGCCGCGGGGGCAAAGAGGGGTTCCCTCAGTTCGCGCCGGGATCTCCTTTTGAAGATTTCTTCAGGGAATTTTTTGATCAAATGGAACGCCCCCGCAAGGTTCAGGCCTTAGGCTCCGGGTTTATCGTTCTATCGGATGAAACGTCAGCTGTCATCGTGACGAACTACCATGTCATATCGGATGCTAAGAAAATTTCTGTTTTCTTAAATGATAATACGGAACTGGATGCAACGCTTATGGCGTATGACGAGCGCACCGACCTCGCCCTTTTAAAAGTGAAGGTCGATACTTTACCGGCAGATAAACGCAAGTTGCCAACTTTGGAGTGGGGTAATTCTCATGTTGTGAAAGTGGGGGACTGGATCCTGGCTATTGGCAACCCTTTTGGCCTGGGCGGCACTGTGACCAGTGGAATTGTTTCCAATCGCGCGCGGGATATTATGTTGAGTCGGGGAGGGCGAAACCGGGTTAACGATTATGTGGATGATTTCATGCAGCATAGCGCTGCCATCAACATGGGGAATTCCGGGGGTCCCTTATTGAACCTGGAAGGAAAAGTTGTCGGCATTAATACAGCCATTTTTTCACCCAGTGGCGGAAACATCGGCATTGGCTTTGCGATTCCGGCTGCCGTCGCTGAAGATACAGTTAACCAATTGCTTAAATTTGGCCGGACAAAGCGAGGTTGGTTGGGCGTCCGTATCCAGGTTGTGACGGATGATATTGCGGAAAGCCTGGGACTTGGGAAAGCTAAGGGAGCTATTGTTGGCAGTGTAACGCCTGATGGCCCTGCTGCTAAGGCTAAAATTGAGCCAGAGGATATTATCCTGGAATTCGATGGCAAAGAAGTTAATGAAAAGCAGCGTTTGTCCCGTCTCGTGGGAGAAACCCCCGTGGGTAAGTCAGTTAAAGTGAAGATCTGGCGTAAGGGTAAGGAAATGAGCTTTGATGTTGTTTTAGGCGAATTTGAAACAGCGCCGGATCGCGCAGTTCCTTCTTCCCCAACGGATAAGACAAAGTCAGCAATTGGCCAGGAAAGCGTTGAAGTTCTGGGAATCAAGTTATCAGCGTTGACGCCGGAATTGAGGGAACGTTTCAAGCTTCCTAAAGAGGCAAAAGGCATCATGATCATGAAAGTTGACCCGAATAGCACGGCTGTTGAAATTGGCTTAAAAGGCGTAGAGCGTGATAGAGCAGGTGATATCATTGAAAAAGTTAACCAGAAAGAATTGTCCAAGCCTGAAGAGTTTGCCAGAGCCATTGAAGAAGCAAAGAAAGAAAACCGCAAGAATATCCTGCTGCTGGTTAGCCGGGATGGAGAGCCTCGCTTTGTTCCTCTTAAGTTAGAAAATGAAGACTTGAAGGATAGCGCAAAAAGCAAGGACTCAGATACCAGGAGTAAAGAAAAGGATAAAGATCAGGGAAAAACCCAAAGCTAGGGGTCTAGGTTCCATTCACTTTTGGTAACTTATCACTTCCTTCGTAGTCGTGTAAGGCGTCAACCAAAGAAAAATCGTCATTGCGAGCGGCCCCGTAAGACCCGAAGGGTCAGGGGCGCCCGGCAATCCAGGGGCAACAGGTATGGTTTTACCTTCCCTTAAGGGACGCCATAAATCATGACTTTGGCTCCTGGATTACTTCGTCTCATATGCGCCTCGCAATGACGGATAGAGCATTGTTTATGCTAAATAAAATCACATAAGTTGATGTTTTCTTGGAAAATGACCATGGCTCGTATTCTTTTGTTTTTGCTGGTTTTGCTTCAAGCAGCCGTATGTTTTGCTTCAGGCTCTCTTGCTCTGCCTGATCCCCTTCTGACAGAGTCTTCTCCCAAATCTAAAGAAATCAAGAAAATCGTTAAGCTATTGGAAAGCCCCCAGGAGCGGGAAAATCTCCTGAAAACCTTGAAAGTTCTCGCAGCCGCCCAGGAAGCGGAGGAGAAAAAGAAGGGGGGATCCTTCGCATCTTATATGACGCCCATTATTCAATGGAGCATGGATGGCGCAGCGGCTTTTTTGATTAATTTTAAGAAGATTCCTGTGGTCGCCGCTGAGTTTATTGATTATTTAAAAGTTGAAGACAATAGAAATCATTTTTGGACAGCCTTATTAATATGGCTTCCTATTCTCATTCTCATCGAGACGCTTTTTGAGAGACTGCACTTATGGCTTTTGAGACGGGCTTTTGAAGGGGAAAGCCTGACGGAGAAAGTGAGAGAACGTGCGCATAGTAAAAGTAACTACGCTTGCGCAAAACTTTTTCTTCCCTTTTTATATCCGATGTTGTTTCTGCCTTTTTATGTTTCTCATCACCCGGTGCGGAACTGGATTACTGGTTTCTGGATCGTCTTGTTCGTTAGCCGCATGTTTCTTTTGGAAAGGAAAGAATTACCTGCTCTCGCCATCCCGGCAAAAACAACAACTTTACCCGGTTGGGATTTCCTGATGTATTTTACTGTTCTTGCTCTGAGCCTCCTTTTGATGGCGGGGGGGATGATCAATATTTGGAATATTATAAACGGCAAAGACTTCTTTTTAACCCCCCTCTTTTTGCTGGCCTTTCCCCTTTTTATCCTCTATTTTCGGGAATGGAGGGTGAAGGAAATGCCTGGATATCTGGAAGCTTCCACGTCTCTTGCCACCGTTCCTAAAAAATTAGCTCCCCTGATCAATCTGTGTATCCAGTATCTGCCTGCCTTCATTTTGGTTATCGCTATTCCCTTAGGCATTAACCAGATCTTTTTTAACGGAAATTTATGGAAAACTTATGGGGCGGAAAGTTTAGAGACGTTAATTGTTTTGATCATATTCTTAAAGGGCCGACGTTATATTGATGCAGGGGCCCGGCTTCAAATTCCAAAGTTTCAAACTGTTAAGCTGCAAGCTTTTATTTCTTATATTTCGCCTCTGCTGAACCCTTTTGCAAGGTGTCTTCAATGGGTTTTATATCTTTCTTTTTTTACGGCGCTCATCGTTATCTGGAATAATTGTTCCTCGGACTCGCTGATAAACATTATTGCGCACCCCGTGACGAAGACGGGGATAACCATAGGATTGATGTGGGGCATCATTTATCTCTTATGGCTTGGACTGGATTTCTTTGCCCAGTTTCATACCAAACCCCAAATTATAAAGGGGAAAAGAAGAGAGCCGACCGTATTCGCCAAAACTTTTGGACCCATGCTCCATAGCATTGCACGTTGGCTCATGGTATTGGTGACAATTTTTATAACGTTGGAATCCTGTGGTTTTGATTTAAAAATCCTGGTTTATCTGATGAGCGCTTTTGCTTTTGCCATTAGCTTGGGTTCACAAAGCCTTGTAAAAGATATTATCAATGGTTTTTTTGCGCTTGTTGACGGGAGTTTTGCTGTGGGAGATATTGTAACGGTCGGTCCTCATACAGGCGCTGTTGAGTCTTTATCTTTAAGGGCTATTACGTTACGTCACAGTAACGGGTCTTTACAAACGATTCCTTTTTCTGAAGTTGGGAATATTATTAACCGGTCAAGGGATTATACGGTTGTCCCCATTGATATCGCAACGTCCTATAGGACACCGATCGGTAGCGTTTATGAAGCGCTGACCAGGACCGCAGAAGAAATAGCTCACGATACTGTCTTTGGCAAGATGATTCTGGCGCCTCTGTCCATTTCAGGGGTGGACCGGTTTGCGGAAAGCGCTGTATATGTAAGCGCGAGCATTAAGATCATGCCAGATCCAAATCATTACTTTGCGCGGGAGTTTAACCGACGGCTTAAAGTTCATATGGATGCCATGAAAATCACTCCCCCCATTTCTTTCCAAGAACAGTGGAACGACGGGTAAAGGGTCGCTTTGCGGTAGACTTCTGCAGATTAACTCGTGTCTGACTTCCCTAATGCGCTGAGAATTTCTCGAAAGCTGCTTAAGCCAGCTTCAACGTTTTCAATAATTTCTGCTGCCAGGACGTCTGGCTCAGGTAAATTATCCAAATCTGTCAGGCTCTTATCTTTAAGCCAAAAAATATCAAGGCTCGCTTTATCGCGGTTGATCAATTCATCATAAGTATATTTGCGCCAGCGTCCTTCGGGGTTATGGTTAGCTTCCCAGGTTTCTCGTCTTTCATAACGATTTTGGGAGTTATAGCAGGTAACAAAGTTCTTTAAGTCTTCGGCTCGCATGGTCTGTTTTTTCAGGGTGTGGTGAACGTTTGTGCGATAGTCGTAGTACCAAACTTCTTGAGTCCATGGATCAGGGCTGGCTTCCCGGTTGTCAAAGAAGAGCACGTTCGCTTTTACCCCCTGGGCGTAAAAAATGCCTGTTGGCAGACGTAAGATAGTATGCAGATCTGTATTTCTCATCAGTTCTCTTCGAACAGTTTCTCCCGCCCCTCCTTCAAACAATACGTTGTCTGGTACAACGACAGCCCCACGGCCCGTCGTTTTGAGCATTGTACGAATATGCTGCAGAAAATTAAGCTGTTTGTTGGAAGTTGTCGCCCAGAAATCTTGACGGTTGTAAGTCAAATCTTCCTTTTCTTGCTCGCCTTCCTCATTGGTAAAACTCATGCTGCTCTTTTTACCAAAAGGGGGATTGGCGAGCACATAATCAAACCGCTGACCATTGTCGGCCACCAAAGCATCGGTGGATGAAATAAGCGCATTTCCATCGATTTCACCAATATTGTGCAAGAACATATTCATCAGGCAAAGACGCCGCGTATTGGCAACAATTTCATTGCCAAAGAAGGTTTCATATTTCAGAAATGCCTTCTGCTTCTTATCCAGCTGGTAATGCGTCTCGTTCGCAATATAATCATAAGCGGCCAGGAAGAAACCTCCTGTCCCGCAAGCGGGATCCGCAATCGTTTTGCCTGGTTCAGGCTTTACGCACGCCACCATTGTCTGGATAAGCGCCCGTGGCGTAAAGTATTGTCCTGCGCCAGATTTCGTATCTTCAGCATTTTTCTCCAATAATCCCTCATAAATATCTCCTTTGACATCCGTACCTAACGTTACCCATTCCGTACTATCAATCATATCAATAAGGCGAAATAATTTAGCAGGGTCTTGAATTTTATTTTGAGATTTCGTGAAAATCTGCCCTAACGTCCCTTTCTGAGCGCTTAACCCATGAAGTATGGCAATATAGTGACTTTCAAGCTCTGCGCCGCGTTTTGACTTGAGGGTTTGCCAGGTAAAGGATGGGGGAATGCCCACATTTCGGTTATAGGGGGGCTTTGAATATTCATCCGCCATTTTTAAAAAGAGCAGATATGTAAGCTGCTCAAGGTAGTCGCCGTAACTGACGCCGTCATCACGGAGCAGATTACAAAAACTCCAGACTTTAGAGACGATCGATGCGGTGTTCATGGGGTTTCCTCCTGGTCTGAGAGAGCGAATAGTTTAAAAAAATGGTTAGCCGCAGTAACTAAGAAGGTCATATGTCTTTTCTCTTGCCTGTAGAGGTTTCTTGCGGCTTGCTTTTTGTAATTCCTTATCAGAACGGATACGATCAAGTAACAGGCTGGCAGGTTCATCGTTTGGGTCTTGAGTCACGAGTTTTCCGGAAAACGCTTTTTTCAAGATAGATTGGCGGAGAGCTTCGGCTTTTTGGAGATTTCTTTCAATTTTCTCTTCGATATTTTCAAGAACTGAAAACTTCGACTGTAGCTCTCTTATAATTTTGTCTTGTTCTAGAAGGCTACATAAAGGAAAAGGAAGGTCTTGAATAATTGATAAATTAAGGACATCCATTGTAGTTCCTTTTGCCATGGATTTATAGAGACTTTTTATAAAAATGCTCTCGAAAAAATACTTAAAAAATTCAGGCCGATAAAAATTAAGATTTAAAGAAATCTTGATTAAGCGCGGGTTAATTATTCCTTCCTTACAGTTTTCTGGTAAAATGAGTACTCTGCCGACAGTTCCTACTAAGCTAATTAAAATATCACATGCAGATATTTTACAGCTAGCCAGTTCTTCGTATTTTTCCTTATTAATATAGTAATCACCACAACTATGGTTGCCAGAAATGACTTGTTCTTGGCCATAGATTTTATACCCCTCCTTAACGTAGAATTCTTTTTTAAGAGCGCTTCCAAATGGCCCAGCTTTAATAGCGTGTCTATCGGAAGCACAAATCTTATCCAATGTTACCCACTTCCACCCATCAGTAGGCTTATTATTAGACAAAATAGATAGTTTTATGGATGATAATAATGGGAGCTCTTTAAGATTATTTGGCTTATTAGGCCTCTTACCTACATTTTTATTTTGTTTCCAAGCTGCGATGGAAATCTTCCATTCTTCTAATTTGGAGAAGTAATGGGTTTCACGTTCTTTTTTAATCCGCTCAAGAAGTTGTTCAGCAGTCTCTAATTTGTCTTTATTTTCCTCACGCCATTTAGCGGTAAGCTTGCCTTCAAAGGCATGTTTGAGGACGGCTTGACGGTAAACTTTTAACTGTATACTGGCCGTTTTTAGGTTCTCGATGGCCTTATCCAGTTCAGCAAATAGCTCATCAATTTTGGCTACGATTCGCTTTTGTTCATTGAGGGGTGGAAGTGGCAATTCAATTTCAATGGCATTATTTATTGTAACTTGAGGCTGTGCAGTACCCGTAACCAATCTTTCTTTGTTAGCAGTTTGAAGAAAATAGTAATAAATTCTTCGGAGTGTTTTCTGCTCCACAGGAAAATCAACAATCAGTGAGTTGTTGGTTATAAAACAGTGTGGCGGAGAGGTATTAATTGTGCCGCTATTTGCTCCCCGGCATGAGATTAATAACTGTGATTTCTCATAGAGGTATTTATCATAAAAACCGATGATTCCATTTGCTCCGAATACAGGAAAACCCCGAGATTTTAGATTTTTTGTGGGTAATCCTTTTCCGTAAGTAATATTAGAAATATCACCTAGTTTAACAATTTTCCAACTTTCAGGTAAATTGCTCACGCCGCCAATGCCTCGTTCATTTCATCAATAAGCTTATCCATCTTATCCCCGAACAGCTGGTACATTTTCCCCATCCCTCCCTTGCCATCGAAAGGGGATCTTTCCAAATCACTTCGTTCAATGTGAAATGAGTTAATAATATGATCCCGAACCATATGCAACCACTCCATTTGTTCTTTGGTGAATTTCTCTCCATCACCGCTATGACGTTTCATAATCCAGCTTTGAAAGTTACGGCGAACCGTATCGGAGTATAGAGACATTCTCTTGTCTATACCACAAGCGCGACGAATAAGGGCGATCAATATCGCAAGCTCTTTCTCCGGTCTTTTCCCTTTATAATCATCTAATTGCGCATAAGCGCCCCAGACACGCACAGGAGCAAGGCTCGGCCTGTCGCTTCGTAATTGCTCGCTAACCTTCCGGATCATATCATCCGTCATTTCCCGTCGTCGGAAAGGTTGCGAATAAAAAATGGTGAGCGCTTCGATTTCATCCCGATGAGCTTCCAGGTAGTCTTGAAAATCGTGCACAAGCGTTTGCGCATTCTCTTTGGTGTTACCGTCCCATCCTGCCCGCATGGTAGTATCCAGGTTATCATGGTCGATGGTTTGTTCCTTATCACGCCGGATGGTGTCCAGCAATCCAATCAATTCTCCGTTAAAAACCCTGGCAGCCTCCTTAACAAGCTGTTTTTGCGCTTCCTGTCGTAGGTGATCGGCGCCAAGTTCCCGGTTCCCTGCTATCCTTGCCAGTTCAGTTGCTTTAACTGCAATCCGATCCGGGTCAATCGCAGAAAGGAGATTGCCAACAATTTCCGTTAAAGGGACGCCCCTACTTTTCTCAGCAATCTTTTTTTGGTCTTTCTCGTCTAGCTGTTTGTTAAGTCGCGCCAGACGACCAGCAAGAGAACTAACGGTGTCTTCATCGTATTCCCCCATACTGACCCTCATGGCAAGCTCTTTAACGCGGATAGAAGGCTTGGTGATCAAAGGTTGAGAAGCCGTTTTTAAGGATGTGGTAACGCCCACGGCATCAACAATGACATAATGCGTTTTGGCGCTTTTCGTGGATGGAGTAACCTTTTTGAGATCATCGTACTCGAACGTTCTTGTCCCTCGGCCTTTCATCTGTTCAAAGTAAATTGAACTCTTAACATCCCGCATAAAGAGAAGGCATTCCAATGGCTTGATGTCTATTCCGGTAGCAATCATATCGACCGTTACAGCGATGCGAGGATAAAAATTATTACGGAATTGCGCCAGGGTGGACGCAGGGTTTTTGGATCGGTAAGTGAGCTTTTTACAGAAGTCATTGCCTTGATTAAATTCTTTCCGTACTGTTTGGATAATATCATCCGCATGGCTATCCGTTTTGGCAAAAACAAGGGTTTTAGGCGCTTCCTGGCGATCGGGGAAAATCTCAGGAAGTTTTTCTTTAAACGTACGGATAACTGTACGAATTTGATCTGGATTGACAATGGAGCGGTCTAGTTGCTTCGGTAAATAAGCCTCATCATTGTCCTGTTGCTCCCAACGTTTCTTACGTGTCAAACGTTCGCGTTTTTCTACCTGCTGCCCTGCCCTGATGATGCTGCCTGTCTGGGTGATCTTTGTTTCAATGGCATAGACTTCATAACCGACATTGACGCCATCCGCTACGGCTTTTTCATGGCTGTACTCACTGACCACATTCTTTTCAAAGAAACTATAGGTACGGCTGTCTGGCGTGGCCGTTAACCCAATGAGATACGCATCAAAATAATCCAGCGCTTGTCGCCACACATTATAGATGGAGCGGTGACATTCATCGATAATAATAAAGTCAAAAAACTCAGGAGGTACATCTAAATTATAACCAACTGGCATTGGTCCTCTGGATCTTGTTGGTTCTTCTTCAGCCGGGTTTATTTCTTCGGCTGTTTCATTCAACGGTTCCCCCTTAAGGATGGCGTACATGCGCTGGATGGTGCTGATACAAACCTGACTACTTGGCGCAATATGAGATGAAGTCAAGCATTGTACATGATAGAGTTCAATGAATTTGCGGTTATCATCTATTGGCTCATAAGCGTTAAATTCTTGTTTAGCCTGTTCACCCAGGTTTCGTGTATCGACCAGGAATAAAATACGTTTGGCGCCTGCATATTTGAGTAGTCGATAAACAGAGGTAACGGCGGTATATGTCTTTCCTGAACCTGTAGCCATTTGGATCAGAGCGCGCGGCTTGTTGTTTTTGAAAGATTGTTCGAGGTTTTCTATAGCGTTCACTTGGCAAGCGCGTAATTTTTCATGATTCAGCGCCGGAATTGATTGCACTCTCTTCCTGAGAGAGGAGGACTGGGAAAGCCATTCCTGAATGGTTTCAGGGCGATGAAAATTAAAGACCTCTCTGGAGCGGGGCGTAGGGTCTTTGCGATCTGTAAAACGTATAATAACGCCGGTGGTTTCATAGACAAAACGTCGTGGTTCATTGTTCTTTATCCATTTAAGTTTAGCGTTTGCGTAGTAGGTGGATTGTTCTTCCGCTAACGTAATGTTGTGCCCCGATTCTTCACGTTTAGCCTCTATAACTCCAACAGCTTCTTCATTCACGTACAACACATAATCAGCGGGTCCAACCTTTGTGCTATATTCACGAATAGCTATGCCCGGGCCAGCACTAAAATCATGTTTGTCCCGATATTGAACCTTCCAGCCTGCCTGTTCCAGTAAAGAGTCAATCTTGTCCCGAGCCTTTTGTTCAGGATGCTTGTTTGCTTCGGTCATGCGTATTATCCCCTTTTATATCCATTTATCAATGTCCTTTTTCACAAAAACGCCATTTAATGAAGCCAGGATGCCGCGTCTCCTTGCTAAAAAGCATAATATCTTTCTAATGCCAATCCAGAGCAAACTTGAGAGTTGATTTGCAAGCGCCAATCCACAATTGTAAACCTGTTGTTTCAAAAATCGCACATACAAGTACAAAGAAGGCTGCTATCCTTCATATTCAATGCGCAAGTGGGCTATCTCTTTCTGGAGCTTCAAACGCAACTCCTCTGTGAGCCGTTTGGGGGAAATACGTAAGTATTGTAATTTAACTTCTTTATGGGCCAGCGCTTCTGCAATGGATTCTGACATCATCCATTCCGAATCTTCCATAGGAATAAGCGTAACATCGGTCAATTTTGTTAAATTAAGAATAAGTTTCATCACCATTGCATCTGTTAAATAAGCGCCTGCGCAATGAAATTTTCTTAAACCTGGCTGATTTTTAATAATGAGGGATAATTCATTTTTCCCAATATTCTTTAAGTTATTCATTTTGAGCGTCATCAGATCCAGAGATTGAACAATCTCTTTTACGCCTTCGTAAGTCATGGATGTTTCAGAAATATTCAGGCTTGTTACAGTTTCCGGAATATTTTTGGCCACCTGGTCTGTCACATTGGTTTCAGACAGATCGAGCGTCCGGAGCCGGGGCATACCTGCCAATAAGCTGACCACAGTATTCATGTCTTTAAAAGTTTGACCGACCATCGAAAGTGAGTACAGGTTTGGCGCCCCTTCTTTTAAGGCTTTAAAGTCATTATTTTCCAGCTTCTGGCTACTTATCCCGAGGGCGCGAAGGTACGGGAAGTTATTGACAAGCCCCTGGATGCCTTTATCGGTTAAGCTTGTATTGATTAAGTGGATTTTTACAAGGTTTGGCAGCTCTTTGGCTAAACGTATGACGGTTGCATCGGTGACGCCCACCCCAAAAAGAGATATGCTTTTTAAATGGGGCATCATTTTAGGAAAAGCGCTGACCACTTTATCCGATACGCCCAAACAACTTAACTCTATTCCTTCCAAATGTCCCAAGTAAGGTAAAACTTTATCCATAAAGGCTTTTTCGTTCAGGACCTGGTTGTTGGGGCCTGGCAACATAACAAAGCCAATGTCTCTAATTTGGTCAATAACATTTGCTTCTTTGAAACCCTTCATTAAAGGAATGACAGACTCTGCATCAATGGTCATGTTTTGGAGTTTCAACCGGATATGAGGATGTTCCTTGATATAACGAATGGTTTCCGTAAATTTATGTTCCCCTAATCGGCGTGCATCGATCAGGATGGTTTTTTTTGAAAGGGGCCTCATCTTAGGAGGGATAGCTTTAAGTTCAACATCAAGTTCTGCTTTTTTCTTTTCAGTCGCCTTTTGACCCGATGTTTTTTTCTGAGGCTTTTTAATCCATGAGTCGTCTGCCTTAAAGTTTGCGGGATGGATCATCCCTTTTATATCTTTTTTCTTTTTAAGGGGCTTAAACACGCCTTTAGGAGATCCTTTTGAGCCTATTACAGAGGTAGCTTGTACCCCCATGACAGGTGAGACAGTCTCTACGAAAGCCCCAAGGATAACATAAAGCAAAAAGCGAACCACAGAATCACCCTTTAAAAAAATATAGCTCCTCTATTTTTCTCCAAAATCAGAAATATAAAAAGAGGGAAAATGAAAAGGTATACGGATCCGTTCTGGAATATGGTAGAAATGCATAGAAAAATAGCCAGGCTTTCCGGTATAACAACCTTATATCCCATAAGATTAAATAGATGAATGCCAAAAAAACGACTTTAAACCTGCCTTTTGACCTCACCTTTGCTGATTTGTACCATCAAGAAGGCTTGACCAAAATTGATCAAGCTTTCCTCGAGCTTTTACATATCCGCAAAAAAGATTTATCTGGTCAATATACCGCGGCGCGGCAGGGGAAAATCTCAGATGAAAGCGCGTTATTATTATCCCTGGCGCCGTTTGTTGATCAGTTCATTGGCGCTTTGTTTGATGAAGAAGCTGCAGTGCGCTTACGGCAAGAGCATCAAAAATTCAAGGTTATTTTGGAAGTTAACCGGCAGTTTGTTCAACGTGTAGCCATCAAGAAATATCCAGCAAACGTTGCCTTATCCTTTGAGGGAGCGTCTTTGCGGCAAGCTCTGCGAGCTTATGTCAACCCTGATGATGAACAGGCTTTGGCGGAACAGATTTTAGCATGGCTGGCTGCATCAGAAAATCATCAGGAAGAGCTGGATTTAGCGTCCCGATATACGGCTTGGGCGGCCCAAACTGTTCCAGGACAACGTTATCACAGCGGGCAATCTTTATATGTTGTTCCCTATAAATTGGATATCCATCAGCTGATCCCTGTAGAAGCGACAGGAATTCATGGGTCTTGGCAATCGCCAAAAGACCATCGCCGCCTGCGGGACGGGTTTTCTCTGACAGATCAAGGAGTAAGCCTTGAATCCGCTTTGCATCAAGCGAATTATTGCATCTGGTGCCACCACCAGGGCAAGGATTCCTGTTCCAAGGGCTTAAAACCAAAAAAACAGGAAGAAGGTGGGAATCGTTTCCAAAAGAATAGCTTTGGAACGCCATTAGCCGGTTGTCCACTGGAACAAAAAATTTCTGAAATGAATGAAGTGAAAAGCCAAGGCTTGTCCCTGGCTGCTTTGTCTATCATCATGATTGATAATCCTATGGTTCCCGCTACAGGTCACCGTATCTGCAATGACTGTATGAAAGCATGCATTTATCAAAAGCAAGACCCCGTCAATATTCCGGGAATTGAAACCCAAATTTTAAACGATGTCCTGTCGCTGCCGTGGGGCGTGGAAATTTACAGCCTTTTGACGCGGTGGAATCCTTTAAATTTTCAGCGTCCTATTCTGCTGCCAGACTCTGGCTATAAGGTCCTGGTCGTTGGTATGGGCCCAGCCGGATTTACGCTGGCCCATCACCTGATGAATGAGGGCCATACTGTTGTCGGGATCGACGGGTTAAAAATTGAGCCTCTCCCCTGTGGCGTTTCGGGTACCGGCCCGACAGGGCAACGGACGCCATTTCACCCCATTAAATCCTATGCCGAGATTGAAGAGGATCTCCATACCCGTATTAATGGCGGTTTTGGAGGTGTAGCGGAGTATGGCATCACCGTTCGATGGGACAAAAATTTCCTCAAGCTCATTCGCCTTGTCCTGGAGCGTCGATCCAACTTTGCTCTGTTTGGCGGGGTTCGCTTTGGGGGAACTCTGACAATTGATCAAGCCTTTGAGTTGGGGTTTGATCACATTGCCTTGTGTATGGGCGCTGGCAGACCAACTTTAATTCCCATGAAAAATAGTTTGGCTCCTGGCGTGCGCCAGGCGAGTGATTTTCTTATGGCGTTACAATTGACAGGGGCTGCAAAAGAGGCTTCTCTTGCCAATTTGCAATTGCGCTTGCCTGTTGTCGTTATCGGAGGCGGCCTAACCGCCATCGATACGGCAACAGAAGCCATGGCGTATTATCCCGTTCAGGTGGCGAAATTCGCCAAACGTTATAATGAACTCGTGGGAACTTACGGGGAAGAAACAGTTAAAGCCCGCTGGACGCCTCAAGATCATGAAGTTGCAACGGAATTTTTGGAGCATGCCCGATTGATCCATGCAGAACGAAACCAGGCTCAATCTGAGGGCCGGCTACCGGACTTCCAAACTTTGATCCAGTCCTGGGGTGGCGTTACCGTCGCCTATCGCCGATCTCTAACCCAGGCGCCAAGCTATAGCCTGAATCATGAAGAAGTCGCCAAAGCTCTGGAAGAAGGAATTTCCATTTTAGATAACGTAACGCCCCAAGCCGTTGAGGTGGACGCTCACGGCCATTCTGTTGGGTTAACTGTGCAGCGTTTAGGGGAAGTTATCACATTGCCAGCCCGGGCGGTTCTTGTTGCAGCCGGAACCAAACCCAATATCAATTTGATGTATGATGACCCCCATCATGCGGTTTTAAGGGAGCAGACATTTCAGGCGGTGGATGAAACGGGTCTACCTGTTCAGCCGGAGCAATTGGCAAAACCAGAAATCCCTCATGTATTGATGCATATACGTACCGACAAAAAAGCAATCAGTTTCTTTGGAGACATGCATCCCTCCTTTGCGGGTAACGTGGTTAAGGCTATGGGTAGCGCAAAACAGGGTTATCCGGTGATCAGCCGCTTTTTACGGAAAACGTCCGCTTCTAAGGTATCAGGGCCTTCATTATTAAGAGAGTTAAATTCTTCTTTGCGGGCAACTGTTCAAGCTGTTCATCGTTTAACGCCCACTATTGTTGAGGTAATTATCCATGCCCCTTTCGCAGCGCAGGCTTTTCAACCCGGGCAATTCTATCGCCTTCAGAATTTTGAAGCGCTGGCCCCCCTCGTTAAAGATACGCGGCTCGGTATGGAAGGATTGGCCTTAACAGGCGCTTCTGTGGATCGGGTGCGTGGTTTGTTGTCAACAATTGTTTTAGAAATGGGAGGATCGTCTGAGTTGTGCGGCCACCTGAAGCCAGGAGAACCCGTCATCCTTATGGGGCCGACCGGCAATCCTACAGAAATCCCTGAAGGAGAGACCGTGATGCTTGTTGGGGGAGGGCTTGGCAATGCCGTACTCTTCTCTATTGGTCAAGCGATGCGGGCAAAGGGGTGCCGGGTTATTTATTTTGCAGGCTATAACAAACTTCTTGACCGGTATAAGGAAGCTGAGATTGAAGCGGCGGCGGATGTCGTCATCTGGTGTTGTGATGAAGGCCCCGGTTTTACGCCAAACCGGATTCAAGACCGTTCCTTCATCGGGAATATTATAGAAGCTATTACGGCTTATGGTCGGGAAGCGCCAGGGCCTTGCGGGATTCCTTTGCCGGAAATTCAGCGTTTGATCGCCATTGGTTCAGATCGTATGATGGCTGCGGTAGCTGCCGCCCGTTATGGTGTTTTAGCTCCTCTCCTTAATCCTGATCACCTGGCCATTGGCAGCATTAATTCTCCCATGCAATGCATGATGAAAGAGATTTGCGCCCAATGTTTGCAACGTCATATCGATCCTGTTACGGGAGAAGAACGAATTGTTTACACTTGCGCTAACCAGGACCAATCTCTTGATCACGTCGATTTTAAATGCCTGTCTGACCGGTTAAGTCAAAACAGCCTTTGCGAAAAACTAACCCACCAGTGGGCGCGGCACTGTTTGAAAGCTACAACGTAAATAAAATTGAGTTTGTCATATATCCTCTTCCCCTCAAGCCGCATATCGCGTATTTTAATAAAAATTATGATTACCAGTGGAGGTCGAAGCATGAAAAAAAGAATATCAGGACTCATGTTTCTGTGGATCATTATGGTTGTCCATCCAAGCCAGGCAGCCTTTGGTGGATTCCAGATTGGCGGGAATTTTGGGGTTATGGTTTTACAGGGAAGGCACTTTTATACAGGACAACCTTACCCTGCCGCTGATATGGTCAAGCGGTTAAACCCTATCGGCGTTATATCGGGTGGCCACGCGGGATACCTTGTTGAATTAGGAGCTTCTAAAATCGTTGTTGGCGGGGAAGCCTATATTTTAATTCCGAGCGTCAACCCTAAAATAGATTTGGCGCTTTTGAACCAGCCTCTGGAAGGAACCGTTACCATTCAGCATAACCGGAGCCTTGGTCTTGCTTTGACCGCCGGAATGATGTTTAATCCCAAAGTTATGGTTTACATGAGTGCGGGCATGGAGCTGGCTAAATTCCAGTTCACCTATGAATTTCTGCCTAAAATTACTGTTTCTCCGCCTCTGCCTTCAAAACAAACGCTTAACCATACATTTAAGGCAATTAATATTAGCCTGGGGGCTGCGTATAAAGTTGGTCCTCATTTTTTGGCAGGAGTAGAACTCTCATCACCATTCTTTAAACGGTTTAAAGCCCGAATGGAACCGCCTCGGGCTTTTCATTATAAGCCTGTTGAACGCCGGTTGATGGTTAAGTTGAGTTATTTATTTTAGGAGCCTAGAAAAATGAACATTACCATTTCTTCTTCGGTTTTTGAGCCGTCTGCGGCGTGATTTTTGCGCTTCCGGTACGCGCACAGGCTAGACTATGCTTGCATTTCGGTTCTCCAAACCACTTGTAGCTGACTCAAAAATTTCTTGAACAAATGTAAAGTTTATTATTTCTAGGCTCCTTAATAAAAAAGTGAAGGGAATTCTCATTTAAGATGGGTATAACGCCCTTCACCATTATAAAAATAGTCTTTGCTCAACAATATTGAATATTAGTCATTACACTCTTGATGACCAATTGTTACATTTATTGTTTTCCCATGACCACGAAGTTCATAGGTTAACTTACCGTCTGCAGCTGCCTTGCCTGCAGGTTTTACTGTAAATTTAGGATCGCTAATGATTGCTTGAAGGGCTGAATCATTCCAAGATGGCGCCTTCAATGCCCATTCTTGACCCGCTAAATTGGCTCTGCCATGTTTATTTACAAGGCTTTTAATATCATTTGCCTGGAAGCTTTGGCCACTGGATTTTGTAGACTGGGCGCTTTTCGTGTTTTTGCCACCTTTCGTGTTCCCACTACTTTTTGTACTCCCACTATTTTTAATATTTCCCAGACTTTTTGTATTCGTCTCACTTTTGTGAGAATCATTTTTAAAAGACATTTTTCTGACTCCTTTCAATAAAGCGCAACCATTTGCGCATAGTATACAGTATAACGAAAGGAGATTAATTTTTTATTAAAGTGAATTGAAATTATAAATTATTTTAATTAATATTGTTAACTATACTTATTTTTTTTAAGTATTTATAAAATTTTACAAAAAATCAGATCTGCTGCGTAAGTAAGAATTTTATTGAAATTACAGGATTAACTTAGGAAAGTAGGGAACCAACCCGTTCAAAGAGAGGTTCCCATGTCGTAAGATATATCAAAGTAAAAAAGAAACCAATAAATTTTAATCGTTTGCTTGCCACCTGACATTTTTTTAAGAAGGAAGAAAGCCTATTAAATTTTTCATAG
>CAYRJJ010000008.1:0-27077 GCA_964424515.1 uncultured Candidatus Finniella sp.
GCTACACAATCAACTCTTACGCCTTCACTCCATACTTACGCAGCACGTCTATTATTTCAATAATGACATATGGTTAATCTATTAGTATTTTATTTTAAATTTCTATATTATAACTTAACTGACATATATAAGATTACCTGATTACCTAGTATATTCAGCTCCATTTTTAAGTGGGGAATTCATTGATTTAGCTGACTATTCGTAGATTTTCCAGGGTAACTCTTTGCTCCGTTCTTCCTCGCGCGTAGGCGTGGAACGCCGAAGTCGAAGGAACGGCAAGAGGTCAGTGACTTCACGTCATCGGCTTTTATTCTGACTCCGACTTTAACTTGGTTAATCTTAAAGCGGGATCTTCTCTCAGCGCAGCTATTAACGCTAGTACAAAATCCTTGAAGAGAGTATAAGTTTCATCATGAAGAAGATTTGTATTATTGGCGCTGGTTCCTGGGGAACAGCCCTCGCTTTAACGGCCTGTCGCGCAGGCCAGCGCGTCACGCTTCTCCCGCGCCAGGCGGAACAAGCCGATATCCTCACTCAATGCCGTGAAAACCATGCTTACCTGCCCGGCATTTCCCTTCCTGCGGATCTGGCTGTTTCAAGCGACCTGGCAGCCCTGCGGGACGCGGATATCGTCCTTCAGGTTACGCCCGCGCAGGCTATGCGGGAAGTATGCTTGCAGGTTCAGCAATATCTCTCTCCCCATGCGCCCTGGGTCATTTGCGCCAAGGGAATCGTTACGGGAATTCAGGAAAAAGAATCCCGGTTATTATCAGAAGTCAGCCAGGAATTTTTACCCAATCCGGTTGTCATTTTATCTGGTCCTTCCTTTGCGGATGAAGTCGGCCAAAATTTACCCACAGCCGTCACGGTCGCTTCCCGTAACGGGGAGGCCGCTCACTATGTCGCTATGAGCCTCCGCCATTCCCGGTTCCGGTGTTATGTTAACGATGATCCTATAGGGGTGCAGGTTGGGGGAGCGCTCAAAAATATCCTCGCCATTGCTTGTGGCATCATCCGCGCAAAAGGGTTTGGGAACAATGCGACAGCCGCTCTCCTTACCCGTGGCCTGGCGGAGATGCGCCGCCTCGGCCTTGCCCTTGGCGGGCAAAGCGATACTTTTTTGGGGCTTTCAGGCGTAGGCGATGTAACCTTGACGTGTTCAAGTGAGCAATCCAGGAATATGCGCCTTGGAATTGCTTTAGGACAAAAAGGGGCGGATGCGGCAACCATTTTAAAAGACTGCCGTTATATGGCGGAAGGCGTATCCACGGCGGTGGCCGTTCATAAGCTATCTCAAACTTTATCTATATCAATGCCTTTATGCCAGGCCGTTTATGCCATATTATATGACCACGTTCCCATTGACGACGTGATTGAGACCATACTCTCCCAGCAATCAGAAGTGGAGTTCCCGTGCAATACTGGTTAATCAAAACGGAGCCTTCTACCTGGTCATGGGCTGATCAAGCCACAAAAAAAACAACCTCCTGGGACGGCGTCCGTAATTATCAGGCGGCCAATAACCTGAAGGCCATGGAAGTAGGTGACTTGTGCTTCTTTTATCACTCGGTGAGTGACCGTCAAATTGTAGGAATCGTTGAGGTAACACGGGCCTATCACCCCGATCCTTCCGATAAAACGGGGCGTTTTGGCATGGTTGAGGTAACGGCCGTCAAACCCTTAAAGAAACCGGTGGACTTGGAGGATATTAAGCTTGAACCGCGCCTGGCGCATTTATCCCTTGTTCGCCAGTCCCGCTTATCCGTTATGCCCATTGATAAAACAGCCTGGAAGCTGATTTTACGGATGGGAGCGGAAGAATGACGCCGGTCGCCTTATCTCCTTTTGCGCATCGCCTTTTAACCGTTATTGTTTTTTTATTTATTCCTCTCTCAATTATAGCGCCCCATGCCGTTGTTTGGGAAATCATTATCGGCGGATTAACCGGCTTGTATTATAGCCGCAAACAACTTCTTACGGATTTACCCAAACCGTTAATGACTACCCTCCTCCTGATTCCTTTATGGGGTTTGGTAACGGCTTTATGGGCAGAGTATCCTATGGTTTCTCTTATCATGAGCCTTAAAATAGCAGCCTTGGCCGTCCTGGGGCTATATTGGTGCCAACTCACGTTAAGCTTACCTCGGGCTACCCGAAAATCCCTCATTCATGCTTTAGTAGGAGGGCTGTTCCTTGGCATATTTTTTCATGTTCTGGACACCTGGTCTGGAAACGTTTGGCAAGCATTCTGGAAAAGAAGTTCAGCAAAAGCTTTTGCCCAAGGTTCTTTAATGATTTCCTTAACGGCGTGGCCGGCCATTCTTTGGGTCCTTCAACGGCCTTACTCTTTGCGGCTGCGCTTAACCATCATGATTTGCCTGCTCTTTTCTGTTTTTTGGACATTGTTCCAAATTGACTGCGATACCTCTTTTATTGGCTTGTTTCTCGGGCTTTCTATCTTTTCAGGAACGCTCCTGTTCCCTCGCATTGCTTCCTGGAGTATGCGCCTTTTCATCCCTCTTTTTATTGTTTCTTTTCCTTTTATCAGCTTATATGCCTTTAAACCGGAATATATCCCCCGCTATAATTCCTACATTCATACATCAAGCTATCTCGACCGGCTTTATATATGGAATGACGTGGCAACAAGCATATTGGAGCATCCATGGCGGGGTATCGGGATGAATGGAACCCCTTATCACAAAAAAATACAATTGACGCGGGACTGGTCATATTTTGATGAAAAGGGCATCACGCGAAGAAACCGGACGGCGCGTTTTGCGATGCACCCGCATAATGCTATCCTCCAAATCTGGCTTGAACTCGGTTTCATGGGCGTCATCCTGGGAACCCTTCTTGCTTATCAAACACTCTTCCATATTTATTGCTCAAAATTACGCCGTACCGAAAAGGCGGTTTGCGCAGGATTATTCACAGGGACTTTTCTGATTGTTTGGGTTAATTTAGGATTTTGGCAAAACTGGTGGATTTCAGGTCTATGGATTATCATTGGCCTGACAGTTATGATATGTGAAGGTAAAAGGGAAGCCAATGAAAAAGTTTGTGATCAATAAGCTCGTAACAACTCAGCGCTTGACGGCTAAAAAATTAAAAACTGAGTGGATGATTTTTATTTCAGATATGCTGATGGCGCTTTTAAGCTTATATGTCACCTTACGGCTGTTAATGGGGAGAGATATCCAAACTTTACAAATGTCTTTCATTTTGAAACAGTGCCTTGTCTTCTCCCTCATCAGTTTTGGTTTATTTTTTTGGATGCGC
This sequence comes from uncultured Candidatus Finniella sp., assembly GCA_964424515.1. Lineage (GTDB taxonomy): Bacteria > Pseudomonadota > Alphaproteobacteria > Paracaedibacterales > VGCI01 > VGCI01. The sequence goes on from CAYRJJ010000008.1 coordinate 3,283, forward strand.
AGCAACCAGGGGGCTTTGCGGTATACATCCATAGAAAAAATTCCCACTATACTGGGATACGCGGTCCTGGCCAACTTATTTTATCATCCCCTCATGATTCTTATGGGAAACTTGCCTCCGCTAACGCCGGTGCTCAACACATTCTTGTTCATGGCTGGTCTTCTCCTGCCCCGTCTTTTAGCCCCTTTTTGGAAACGTGAAGAAGAGATTAAAACAAATACGGTTGAACTATCGCCCAAGATTCCTGTCATCGTCATCGGGTACAATGAGCAAATCGGAAACTATCTGCGCGCAAATAAAACAAACCCGGGAGAAAGGTCTGCATTTCCTTACCATCTTGAAGGCATTCTTCTTAACCAGCCTTTAAGTCCAAAGGACCCTCACCCCCCCTTTCCCGTTTTAGGGATGATCAATGATTTTGTCCCCATTGTGCAAAAACTATCTTTAGAAGGTCGCGAGCCAAAGCGTTTGCTCATTACCCAGGAAGCTTTAAGCTATATGCCTCTCCGTCAGCTTCTTCTAAAATTCCAGGGCCGCGGGATTTTAAGTTTACGTTTCGAGGTTTCGCCTGCTTCCCATGAAGTGACTTTACGCCCTCTTCATCTTGAAGATTTGTTAGGGAAAGCCCGCCTGGACTCTGCTGAAACCTCTATCCAGAGTTCCCCCTGGCAAGAAGTGCAAGCGCTTATCGACTCAACGCGTATTTTAATTACAGGCGTGCATGACGCCGTTATCCATCAACTCGCTTACCATATTGCAGGCTTTTATCCAAAGCTTCTCGTCATGGTTGATCCGTCTGAACATGCTTTAGCCGCCTTAAAGATAAAATTTGACCAGCTTTATCCGGATCTTGTTTGTGAATATGTTTTAGCTTCCATAACGGACCGCGCAACCATGGACAGGCTGGTCAAAATCCATCATCCCCAAATCATCATCCATGGCGACCGGGTGACACACCCTGATTTAATTGCCCGCAACCTCTTGATGGCTGTACAAAAAAACATTTTAAGTCCCTTACATGTGGCGCAAGATATTCAAAAGACGGAAGCTTGCCTTTTTGTACTGATTAACCCCCAAACGCCAACTCGTTTAACCAGGCTCATCACGAGGCTTGTTTCCCAACAGTTCCAGGCATTAGACCAAATTGCTACCAAGAAAAATCCAACCCGGTTCCTTGTGATCAACAGCAGTGATGTCTGGAATAATTTAGATTCTACGACAGCTTTTTGGGAAGAACACTTGACTCAGGGACTTAAAATCACCATACCCTCACCAGACGCCTATTCTTATCTTTTGTCCGCGGAAGAGGCTGCGCGAACAATTTTACAAGCTATTGTAAAAGCCTTGGTAAAAGAAAAAACCAAGGGACAGGTCCTTCATCTTTCCGGAGGCGAGCCTTCCCGCTTTCTGGAGTTGATACGATCCCTCTCCCTTCTCAACGGGCTTATCCCTGAAGTAGACGTTAAAGTCAAATTTTCGGGTCAAGCTCTATCTGCGCCCTCCTTTGAAACTGACCTCCTTCAATCCTTAACGCCAGGCATCACAATGGGCGTGACCCATTCCACAATGACCCAGGCTCAAGATGACAATCTGTTAACCAAATTGACTGATCTTTTAGAAAAAGGGCAAACGGCTAAAATCGTCGCTTTATTGGAAAAGGTGAGTCCGAATGAGGAAGATACGGATATTACCCAGTTTTTTAAATTAGCAGGGTAAAACCCATGTGTGGAATTGTTGGTTTTATTACGCCAGGCTTAACCAATGCAATGACATTAATGCGTTATGTGTCGGGTATGGCCAGCGCTATCATTCACCGCGGCCCTGACGATGAAGGCGCATGGGTTGATGAACCTGCTGGTCTGGCCTTCGGCCATCGTCGCCTTTCTATTCAGGACTTGTCCCCTGCCGGCCATCAACCCATGGCTTCACACTGTGGGCGATGGGTTATTACTTATAATGGAGAAACTTACAGCAACGCAGAACTTCGTCCTTTACTAGAGGCAAAAGGCGTCGTTTTTCGGGGACATTCTGATACGGAAGTTATGGTAGAGGCTATTGCGGCCTGGGGGCTTGAAGCGGCTGTAAAACAATTCATTGGAATGTTCGCTTTCGCTCTTTGGGACCGTAAAGACCATACGCTGTATCTTGTACGGGACCGGTTGGGAGTCAAACCTCTTTATTGGGGAACGGCCGGAGCGACCTTCTTGTTTGGTTCCGAGATCAAAGCCTTGCAAGCGCACCCGGATTTTTCCCCCAAGCTCAACGAGCAGGCTCTTGCCGCCTACCTCAAGCATGCTTATGTGCCAACTCCTCTGTCAATTTATGAAGGGATATATAAGCTTCCCCCCGGCACAATTTTATGCCGGACATCCGATGGCCACATAACCCAAAAAACCTTCTGGACCCTGGAAGAGGTCATTACCAGGGGTCTTTCGTCTTTAGGCCAGCAATCGACTCCTTCTCCTGATGAAGCGCTGGCCAGTCTTGAAGAGCTGTTGAATGACGCCGTTAACCGCCGTATGATTGCTGATGTGCCGTTAGGGACATTCTTGTCCGGCGGCGTTGATTCCTCTCTCGTAACAGCCATTGCGCAAAAGCATAGCGCCAGGCCGGTTCAAACTTTCACGATTGGCTTTGGTGAAAAAGAATATAATGAAGCGCCTTACGCGAAAGCCATTGCCAGCCATTTAGGAACGCAGCACACGGAATTGTTCATAACGCCCAGGGCTTGCCTGGACGTTATTCCTCACTTGCCCCATTTATATGATGAGCCTTTTGCGGATTCTTCCCAAATTCCGACCTTTCTGCTTTCCCGGCTTGCCCGTCAGTCTGTTACAGTCGCTTTGTCAGGGGATGGAGGGGATGAACTCTTTGGTGGCTATTCCCGTTATTTGTGGGGTGATACATTATGGAAAATTATTCGCCATACCCCCTTTTGTAGCAGCCTGGCAACCCTGTTAACCATCATCCCTCCCGGGGGATGGGATAGGCTCAGTTCCCTGATTCCAGCCTCCCGGCGTCCCCGGAAGGCCGGTCATAAAATACATAAAGTAGCCCGGTCCATGGCCGCCAAAACGCCGGAAGCTCTGTATGACTCCCTGATCAGCTATTGGGCAGACCCCTCCGAGGCCCTGCCTCATACGGATGTTCCCGATATGACGCGCTTTTCTCCTCAGCTATCTGACTTTGTCTCACAAATGCAGGCTTTTGATACCACAACTTATTTGCCAGATGATATTTTAACGAAGGTGGACCGCGCAAGCATGGGCGTCAGCCTGGAAGCCCGCGTTCCTCTTCTGGACCACCGCCTGGTCGAATGGGCATGGGCGCAGCCCAACTCACTTAAAATTAAAGGAAAAACAAGCAAGTGGCTTTTGCGTCAACTCCTTTACAAACATGTTCCTGCGGATCTGATTGATCGTCCAAAAGCCGGGTTTGCGTTACCCCTTGATGCCTGGCTTCGGGGACCTTTACGGGAGTGGGCGGAAGATCTGCTCTCACCTGGAACCTTAAAAGACACTTTTGATCCAGCCCCCATCCGTCAACTTTGGAAAGACCATCTGAAGAAGCGTGCGGATCACAAAGAACCTTTATGGACTATCTTAATGTTTGAAGCCTGGCGCCGGCAAACGGAAACGGGCAGTCAAAAGCATGCAGGAACACGGGCAAGATGAATACATAGCTTGCCATGAAACTCGTATGAGCATCCCAGCCGCGTCTGTGCCGCGACCTACAACATAAAGTAACTTACCTCTTGCCGTTCGCCCTGAACGTAGCAATCCACTTTTCAAACGGATTGCTACGCTTAAGGCGAACGGAGCAGGGAGGTCCCATGAGAAAAAGTATTGCCTGGTTGCTTCATCACAAGCGTTATTTCCGGATCCCGGGAAAACCCTTTGCCTTCTCCCCGTGTCATCCAGGTGGCATGACCCAGGCCAAATTGACGGTTCAGGCGTACAGGTTTAATCTGTTCCCGCTGGACGGCGAAAGTCACATGCGCCCGTTGGCCGAGACCGATATAAAAATATGTTAAATCCCGTAACGCTGTATATTCTAATGTCGTTTCTTGTCGAAAGTTTATATATTGCTTATAAGCCAGCGGGGGGATATGCAATAAAATTCCTGCTGTTTGGTCCCAGGAGCGCCGCCCTAGAACTGCTGATTTTCCTAAAACCTGATGTTGTCCCAGCTCTTTCACCCCTATTTTGGTGCAGTCCCGCTCTTGCGCCATTTGCCATCCCCCCTGAAATTGGGATACGGTAATAGGGAGAGCAAAATAAGAGCGCAATAAACGTTGCAGGCCAATCAACGAATGGGGGCGCTTCCAAAATGCAGGCGCGTAAGACAGCAATGTTTGATCAGAAACGGCTAAACGGTTACGTAAAGGTTCAGGTTCTACCCCCACTAAATCCAGAAAAGCCTTTCCCGCAGACGTGGTATCGGGTCGAACCTGGGCGATGCCTAAAACAACTTTTTTGCGCATGCGGTGCCAAAAGCCCGCCAACCGGTGGTTGAAAATATCAAGGAAATCTTTAAGGCTTGTATCTTTATGGCGCAGCCTTTCAATCAGCAATTCTGTATAAGGGGTTGGCAAGGGGCCTTGAATTCCTGCAAGCCCTAAAAAATTGACCATCAGGACAGGCGGCTTATCCGTAGGGGAAGGAGTCAAGCTTTGAAGATCCGCGCCCGAGGGTGACAGGGTTACCCGGGACTGAATGGATACAGCTTCTTTTAATGGATTCGTCCCCTCTCCTAAGGGATGGGCTTCGGGACGCATTTTTTCCAGCAGGCGGATAGCTTGATGAAAATCAAATTCATAAGGAGCGGTTAAAATCTGCTCTTCTAAAGAAGGATTTGTTCGCCGGGCAATGGTTGCCATCTCATCCACTCACCTTGACGTTGCGCGCTGTTTAAAACAACCTCGACAAACGAATTTAAAGACACTTGTAAAGCAAAAAAATGCCGGAGAACGGCGGCCATCAAAAAGACGCTACTTCCCGCCAGCTTTTGTTCATTCATCGTCAAAGACACCTCAATACCGGAAATGAATCCCCGCCACGCTTGATCACCGGCCCGACGGACGATCGGCCGGCAAGACAGCTTTTCCAGGGCGTCAATCTCCCCATGCCGGTAATCTGAAGAAGGTCCCGCATAGAGGCGCAGCATTTCCTTCAAAGCCGCCAGGGACGCTTCCCCTTCCGTTAAAGATAAGTGGTTAACAGATAAATGGGAGATCAACCGCCATAAGGTTTCCCCATCCCTTGGCGCATGCACTTGAGAAACGGGCTTATTCAAGCAGACAATTCGGGCGATAGGCGCCCGATCCTCAATTTGCATCAGGGTGCCCGCCATCATCTGGTCTGCCAAATAACGGTTCGTGCATAACGTGTCCCCATAAATTGTTTGAACAGACGGCAAATCGGGATTGAAATCCAAATCCACAAAAGTCAGAAACATTTCTGTACCCGGCATATCTTTTTGCAAGGAAGCTGCCCGGCGGGCGATCCAGAATGATGCCTGCTCATTTTGAGGGCGGAGCTGGCCACTTTTATGATTAAAGGAAAAATAAGGTTGAAATTCAACAGGATCTGGCTCATTTTCCACTGTCGCCAGAATACGGTTAATACAATAAATTTCTGTTGTTCTCTCCCGGCGCTGATCTGGCATTAAACGGTATTCCGTATGCCGGTGATTCAGCCGGATTGGGTCTGTTGTCCGGCGGAAGAGGTTCACCATGGGGGTGCAACCCAGCAAAAAATTCCGGGGGTGAAGGGTGATTTTTTTAACAATATCTGCATCTTCAATAGCAATCAGGAGGTCAATTTCATTGCCTGCCCCTTCCGTCGATATATTTTCCACAGTAAAAAATAAGTATTTTTCGGGGAAGTGAAAATATTCCTGAACCATTTGATAAGCCGGATGGGCGTGCGCCGGATGGGGCAATATCAAGTGGTCTTCATCAAACCCGACAGCCGTTAAAGAAGGTATGGGCAGGAGCGATGCGGTTTTTTGATCTTTGGATAATAAGACATGAGGGGTTTTTTGGGCAAACAAACCGCCATACATCTCAAACGTCAAGAGCCGGTCACCATTTAAGTGAAAGGTTAACCGTTTTAAGTCCAGGTCTGAAAAGAGGAGCCTTTCCTCACACTGAAGGCGCAGCCGTAAATACCAGGGCGCTTTAGGCCCATAGTCTTTTATGTCATAAGTATCGCGGGGAACAAAGTCCACATGGGCCACCACAACCGGCCATAAAGTTACATCATAAATTGTCTGGAACCGGCAGGCGACGCCTTCTTCCGCATAGGTAAAGAGGGCCGTTTCTTTGGGAATGGGAAAACCTGTCGTGAGCGCCCCTTTAGTCGCATCCGCCTGGAACTGGGTCACCGCCATGGCCGGGATGGGGTTAATCAACTGCGGATATAATACGCCTAAAAGAGCCGCTGAAATTTGAGGCAAGCGGTCATCAATTTCCTGGCTCAACCGCGCCGTTAGAAAAGCGAAAGACTCAAGAAGGCGCTCCATATGGGGATCTGGTGATTCTTCCCAATTCAGCCCCAAACGATGCGCAATTTTGGGATGCTTGGAGGCGAATATCCCCCCCGCATGACGCAAATAGGTTAATTCCCGGTGGTAGTAATTTAGAAAAGGGTCTTGGCTGCCCCGAAGCATGACTGGATTCCTCAATATATAATTTTAATTAAATTATAGACAGATAGGGGATAGAACAGGAAGCGTCTTTATTTTTGAATGGTATAGCAGAGTTTTTGAAAATTAGACTTCTTTCGAAACCAAGAATTTTGGTGCAGGGCTAGGAAAAAATTTATGAGTGACCGGAGTGTACATAAGAGTACATGAGGATCACGAACAAATTTTTGACGACGCCATGGGCCAAAAGGCGACGGTTTCGAAAGAAGTCTATTAAAGTTACCCCCAAACCATAAAGTAACTTGCTTCTTGCCGTTGACTTCGCTTGCAGGCTACGGGCGAGGACGAACGGAATGCGGGCTGTAATCTCTCTGCGTTCACCCTCGCGCGAACGCCATCCGCTTGGAAAAGGGATTGCGGAGTCGGAGGGCAAATAAATATATTCGGTGAGCTTGACTTTTTGTCGCTTACAACATACTTTATAATATAAAGAAGGATCAAAACTTAAATGTCCCCGCAAAAGACTGTTGAAATTTACTGTAATCGGCTTGGGAAAGAACCTTACACAATTTGGGTCAATTCTCTAAAAGATGCGCAAACAAAAGCACGAATTGAACAGAGGATTAGACGCATAGAAAATGGCAACTTTGGAGATCACAAAGCCGTTGGTGAAGGTGTCTGGGAATTAAGGTTGGATTTTGGGCCTGGTTACCGCGTGTACTATGCCCCCGAGAATGAGCGAATTGTTATCTTGCTATGCGCAGGAAACAAGGCGACGCAGCAACAAGACATTGGCCAAGCGCAGTCCTACTGGAAAGCATATAAAGGAGGCTTATCATGAGAAAGCTACGAAAATTTAAAGCGGCTCTTTTAGAAGACTTAAAAGACTCTTCCTATGCCCAAACGTATTTATCCGTTGCTCTTGAAGAGTATGAAAAAGATAAGGATGTATCTTCATTTTTAACAGCCTTAAGAGATGTGGTGGAGGCTAAGGGGGGGATTACCCGATTAGCGGAAAAAACGCGCCTCAACAGGCAGAACCTTTATAAAACGTTATCGGCTAAAGGAGACCCTAAGCTGAATACCATTGAAACCGTTCTGCACGGTCTTGGCTATCGACTCTCGGTCGTTCCTCTTAACGAGCGCCCTACAAATTAAACAGGAAACAACTCGATGCAGGAAAACGGCGGATAGAGGCAGGGAGTCATCCTGGGGCGTTCACTCTTTCACGCAGAGGAATCCGGCGCTTGGGAAGTCGCGCTTCCAGCCAACCCAGTTTTGACCAGCCAAAAATATCGAGTGGCAAACGATAATCAGAAGCGTGTTTTAAAAGAAGGTCTGTGAGGTAGGTGCGGTCTTGAGGGGAAGCTTCAACCCCCATAAAGTCTATGAGGATGTTACCCCCCAAATGGCGCCCTTTTAAGTGCTGGATGATGGGAAGAACAGCTTCTTTATTGGTCTCCCGGGCGTCTTTATCGCCCGGGTTTACGTCAATGACCACGGCGGCAGCTGTAATATCGATAACAATATTCCCTCCGCTGGGCAAGCCGACGACATCCTGAAAAAGGGACGCCCAAAAATCTTCGATCCCGTAGGCTTCAAAAAGGGGCAGGGTATGCTTTTGGACATAGGGCAATAAATCAGGGCGACAGGTTTTTAGGAAATTCCGGCTCTCTATGAGGGCCTGGTTATGGTCTACAAGAATCTTGTTCCCTTCAGAAGCTTCCAGGTCCCGCATCCATCGGTGGGACGAAGGCATGGCGTCATAAGGCGTGAGGCAAGGCGCTTTGTTGCGCAAAGCTTGGATTTCAAGGAATTTTTGTCGTAAAGTGGCTATTTCCGTGTGGATTTGATCAACCGGGGCATGCGCAGCGGATTCCCTTAGAGTGATGGGTTCAAGAGCCGGGATGAGGGCTTGGAGACGCTTGCGCGTGGCGGGATCTTGAATTTTTGAAGACAGGAAGCGCTTTTCCTGAAAGGGATGGTACAAGCAATAGCGGCCGCCGAACACGATTTTCCGAGTTAAAAGCGGCCCTTTATCTGGAATAGCTTCCCGCCGGACTTGGACAAGAATCGCCTGGCCTTCAGCCGGTTTGGAAAAGGGATGTTCAAGAGGCAAAAGCCCTACCTGACTTTCGGCTAATTTAACAAAGGCATGGGCATGCTTAATATGGATCACGCGGCCCCAATAAATTTGACCCAGGGGAGAAAAGTTGGCAGCAGGTGAAGAAGGCCATTCCAGGTCGATATCTATGGCTTGGCCGTCTTTAAGGCGGGCAACGCGGTGTTGGCTGATCAAAAGCGTTACCGGCACTTAAGGTACGGTCTTCAAAAAACTTGAGGGATTATGACGGGAGACCTTGAAAAGGATCATTTTATTTTTGGCGGAAAGTAATCCGCCCTTTGGTAAGATCATAAGGGGTCATTTCAACCGTAACTTTATCTCCAGCCAGAACGCGAATGCGGTTTTTACGCATCTTGCCAGAGGTATGCGCCAAAATAACATGGTCATTTTCTAAGCGAACCCGAAACATTGCATTTGGCAGAAGTTCCATGACAATGCCAGTGAACTCAATTAAATCTTCTTTTGCCATAGGAGTGTGACCCGCTTCTAAAAAATAACCATGCCTTTATTAATTTGATTAACTATTTACCATATAAAGCCAACATTTTCATTCTTTATTTTAGTGTCCGGCTCTCTTGCATCGCCTCGATATGCTCATAAACATGGATTGGCTTTTTACGCGTTGGCCAGGGCTGGTGCAAATCCCCCAAATGGCAGTGAAGATTTTTCGTCTCGATATGAATTTCATTATTTCCAGAACAAATTAAGCGGATTGCATCGGTTCTTTGGGCTTGTAAGGTAAGAAGGTTTAAGATCCGCGTGTTTCCGTTGCGTTGAAAACCTCGATGATGGACTTTGTCCACGTTACGAAAACAAAGGCCCGAATGCACACGGTGATACATGGGCATCCCTTCATGGTCTATAGGGGGGTGTTCCCAGCAAAACCGGTTCGCCAACAGGGTAAATGTGGCATTTTTAGGTTCATAAACCATAGACGCCAAAGGAAGCAAGGCATCTTGCAAGTGGGTCGCTAAAATAGCCAGGTCTTCTGTATCATTGGCTAACAGCCGAAGCGGCACAAATTCTAATGGCATGCAGGCTCCTTTTATTCAGTGATCCGTTCGATATGCGCTCCACATCTACTTAACTTATCTTCCACCCGTTCATATCCGCGATCAAGATGATAAACGCGATTGATCACGGTTTCCCCTTCAGCGGCTAATCCCGCCAGGACTAAACAGACGGACGCCCGTAAATCCGTTGCCATAACGGGCGCTCCCTGAAGGGAAGAAACGCCCCGCACCAAAGCGGAAGACCCATGAACGGTGATATTGGCGCCCATACGGCAAAGCTCTGGCACGTGCATGAACCGGTTTTCCCAAATGGTTTCCGTAACAAGGGAAGCGCCCCGGCAAATGGTCATGAGGGCCATCATTTGAGCCTGCAAATCTGTGGCGAACCCTGGATAGGGTTCTGTCATGACATCGACGCCCTGGATTTCTCCTGGTGGCGCTTTGACTTCAAAGCCTTGATCCGTTGGGGTCAGAATAATGCCAGCCCTTTGAAGGTGGGCGGAAGCTGTTGGAATTAAATCAAGGGAAGTATGGGTCAGGTGGACCGAACCGTTCGTGATCGCTGCCGCCATAGCATAGGTCCCTGTTTCAATACGGTCAGGAATGACGCGGTGGGTAGCGCCATGGAGGCGCTTTGTTCCCTGGATGGTCACCGTATCTGTGCCAGCGCCCGTAATTTCGGCGCCCATGGCGCTCAAACAAGTGGCTAAATCAACAATTTCTGGTTCCCGGGCAGCATTAATAAGGCGTGTTTCTCCTTTAGCCAGGCAAGCCGCCATCATGAGGTTTTCTGTCGCTGTCACCGAAATAATCGGCATGGTGATGGTTGCCCCGGTGAGGCCGTTGGGCGCTTTTGCGTGAATATATCCATCGAGCAAATCAATTTCCGCCCCCAAGTCCCGCAAGCCGTTTAAGTGAATATCGATCGGACGCACGCCAATGGCGCAACCACCTGGCAAGGAGACTTTGGCATGCCCGCATCGTGCCAGAAGGGGACCTAAAACCAGTATAGATGCCCGCATTTTGCGTACAATATCATAAGGGGCAGTTGTGTTATGGATGTTTTGCGCGGTCAGCGTTAAGGTTTTAAGGGGCAAGTCATGGATAAGATGAACACCGTGCTGGTCAAGAAGCGCCTGCAGGGAGGTGATATCCGCAAGGTTCGGCATATTGGTTAAAATAAGAGCGTCATCCGTCAGTAAAGCTGCCGTCATTAAAGGGAGCGCCGCATTTTTGGCGCCGCTAATGGGAATTTCCCCTTTTAGGGGGATGCCCCCTCTAATTTTAATTAGCTGCATTTTTTATCTTTCGTTCTTTCTTGACGGTTTATTTGTCATGTCTTTAACCAGCCGGACACCTAGAGGCGGGGCAATGTAACGCCGACTTGCTTCATATATTTGCCAAGGCGGTCCTGGTAAGAGACGTCGCAAACCTGGTCCGCCTTCAGGAATAAGAACTGGCAGGCGCCTTCATGGGCATAAATTTTAGCTGGAAGAGGCGTTGTATTGGAAAACTCAAGGGTGACGTGGCCTTCCCATTCAGGTTCCAGCGGAGTGACATTCACGATAATGCCACAACGGGCATAGGTGGATTTGCCCAAACAAATGACCAGAACATCACGCGGGATGCGGAAGTATTCAACGGTGCGCGCTAAGGCGAAGCTGTTGGGCGGAATAATGCAGACATCTGTTTTACGATCCACAAAACTATGGGGAGAAAAAGCTTTAGGATCCACAATAACGCTATCAACATTCGTGAAGATTTTAAATTCATCCGCAACACGCGCATCATACCCGTAAGAAGATACGCCATAAGAAATAACACCTTCAGGTCGGGAAGCCACTTTAGGTCCCTTCCCGGGTAAATGGCCAGTTGCCACAGCCGGCATCTCCTCACTTATGCCAACGGCCCGAACCTGGTTGTCCACAAAAGGTTCAATCATTTTGTGGTTAAGGGCCTGCCGGCGAATCCAGTGGTCAGGTAATATGGACATCAATCAATAACCTTACTTTTAAATCATCAACCTTGCCTCTCAACTTACACGATTCGGGGCTATTTTTGCAGGTGTTTTTTCAAAAGGTTCATAACTGTTCAAGTGATCCCTGCCGGCTGCTATGGGTCATTTGAACCCTTAAAAAGACTCTGCTATGTTGCCGGGTCTGGTTCCAGAAGCAGTTTTGATTTTTGACGTTCCTGGCTTTGGGATTTACGTTTGCGCAGGTTTTCCCGTAAAGCGGCGCCTAACCGTTTCTGACGGTCTGGTTTCGCGCTTTTGGCTGCAGAAGGGGGTTTAGGTTGCCGTGTGGTCATTTAATGTTGTCCTGATTCGGAATAAACCGCATAAGCGCCAATGAAGCGCATTAATCCCTTATTTCTAACACACGTTCCCTTCTTCTCTCAATAAATTTCTCTCGTATGATAGCCGTAGCCACTTGCTTTTCCACCTTACAAGCGCAGATAGGCCCCCTCCCGTGTAGCTCGCAAGCTTTTAAAAGCTTGCGATCGAAGTCGAAGATGGGATGGGAAAACCCAAAAGAAAAACCCTAATCTGCCGGTAAAATCATCTTGAATCCCGTTTATAGCTATGCCATGGTTTCTTTGGCGCCGGTTGCCGCCGTGGCTCAGTGGTAGAGCACACCCTTGGTAAGGGTGGGGTCGAGAGTTCGATTCTCTCCGGCGGCACCAGCTTCAAGCTCTCTGTCTTTTTGGTGGATTCTCCTTCATGATGCTTTGAAATGATGTTATAAAAACTTAAACAAGCGTATTATTTTTCCAGACTCCTGAAGGGCTTTCATGCACGGGTTCCTTAACTTTGGTCTCCTTGTTCAAAAAGCTTGAAAATTTATCACCATCCTAACTGTGTGTTTACAAAAATGGATAGAACCTGGCAACTCTCATAAATAAAAGAACTTCATGGCGCACCGCTCACGCATACATGGCAAACACGTCCTTTTACCTTCCGGAATGACGGCTTTTTTAAGGCGTCGGACGGGTCAACTTGTTGGTTTTATTATGGTTTCTTTGGCTGGCGCATTGACGGCAATTTTGGGAACCTACCACCCTTCCGATCCTTCCTGGAATGTGGCTATTGAAGGTCCTGCAAAAAATATATTGGCTTTTCCCGGGGCCGTGGTCGCCGATGTGATGATGCAGACTTTTGGGGTGATTACTGTATTTTGGGTTATTGCTTTGCTGGGGTGGGGTATCCGATTGATGGCGGCCATTCCCTTACGGTGGGTTTTTTTTCGGATGGTTGCCCTGGCGCTTGCTGTTTTTTTAGGCGTGAGCTTTGTTGCGCAATGGGCGCCGCCAGGAACATGGCTTCTTCTCAATAATTTGGGGGGCGCCCTGGGAGATGTCCTTTTATACCACGCCCGTGAAATTCTTGGTATGTCCTGGTTATCTTTTTTTGGCATCGGGGTCCTCTTTCCTTTCTTGTCCCTCATTTTTCTGTTATTGAGTTTGGGCCTCTCCTTCAAACAAGTGGGTAAAGGTTTTTTTGGCTTCGGCTCTTTTATAAAAAGGCTCATGCTCATGCTTTATCACGGCGGGATGCGCCCCGTCTTTAGAGGCGCCAAGGGCGTGAATGAGCGGATGGCGCGAGAGATAAGCCGTGTTTTTTTGCCAAAAGGGGAAGAGGAGGGCATGAAGCCAGCAGTGGTTATCCCTGGCGGGCGACATGAGGGGTCCCTTCATGTGACGGCGGAAGATCGGGCGGCGCTCCATGGATCCTCGGATGACGCAAAGGATAAGACCCCTGTTATTAAGACCCCTGTTATATGGGGGAAAAATTTTCTGGATGATCCTGTTGAGGAGGAGGTAGAGGATAACAGGGAGGCGGCTTCTTCTTTTATATCAAGGACAAAAACGGCAAAATTAGCTGATTCGTGTGATGTATTATCTGACCTGGCGCCACTGGGGTGGGAAGATTATGAACTGCCTTCCGTTGACTTGCTGGATTCGACCAGGCGCAAAACCACCCAAACGATTGACGCCCAGATATTAGAAGGCTCGGCTTATCACTTAAAAACTGTTTTGGAAGAATTTGGCGTCCGGGGCGAGATTGTGACAGTCCGGCCCGGTCCGGTGGTAACCTTGTATGAATTTAAACCGGCAGCAGGAATAAAAACCTCCCGTGTGATCGGGCTTGCGGATGATATTGCCCGCTCCATGAGCGCTTTATCCGCGCGTATTGCGGTGATTCCCGGCCGGAATGTTATCGGGATTGAATTGCCAAATTCAAACCGTGAAACAGTTTATTTGCGTGAGCTTCTTCAGTCGGAGATTTATGAAAAAGCGTCCAGCACCCTGGCTCTTATTTTAGGAAAAGACATTGGCGGGCAGCCTGTAATTGCGGATTTAACGCGCATGCCCCATTTGCTGGTCGCGGGAACGACAGGGTCCGGAAAATCTGTTGCCGTGAATACAATGATTTTGTCGCTCTTGTTCCGCTTGCCGCCAGACCGGTGCAAGTTTATTATGATTGACCCGAAGATGCTGGAGCTATCTGTTTATGATGGCATCCCTCACTTGTTGTCTCCCGTTGTGACCGATCCAAAAAAAGCCATTGTTGCTTTAAAATGGGCTGTCCGGGAGATGGAAAACCGCTACCGGGCGATGTCTAAATTGGGGGTGCGTAACATTGATGGCTATAATGAGCGCATTAAAGAAGCCCGTCAATCGGGTGAATTGCTCATCAGGCGCGTCCAGACAGGCTTTGACCCCGATTCGGGCAAGCCAATTTTTGAGAATCAGCCCTTGGACCTTGAGCCTTTGTCTTATATTGTGATTGTGGTCGATGAGATGGCGGATCTGATGATGGTTGCGGGCAAGGAGATTGAAGCGGCTGTCCAGCGGCTTGCTCAAATGGCCCGGGCAGCTGGCATTCACCTTATTATGGCGACCCAGCGTCCTTCCGTTGATGTGATTACGGGTACCATAAAGGCCAATTTTCCCACGCGGATTAGTTTTCAGGTGACATCGAAAATTGACAGCCGGACTATTTTAGGTGAGCAAGGGGCCGAGCAACTTCTCGGCCAGGGGGATATGCTCTATATGGCGGGAGGGGGCCGCATCACCCGGGTTCATGGTCCTTACGTTCGTGATGATGAAGTGGAGCGCATTGTAGCGTTTCTCAAAACACAAGCCGAGCCTGTGTATGTTGAGGGGATTACGGATGATGAAGGGGAGCTTTTAAGTTTTGATGAAGGTGGGAGTAAAGGAGGGGATGCCCTTTATAACCAGGCTGTTGACCTTGTCACTCGGGAAGGGAAAGCTTCGACCAGTTTTATCCAGCGCCATTTGCAAATTGGCTATAACAAGGCGGCAGGCATCATTGAAACAATGGAGAAAAACGGCATTATCAGTGAAGCGAACCACGTTGGCAAACGGGAGGTTTTGAAGGCTTGAATACCCCGGATTAATTTTTTCTGGCTACCGCAGAACCTTTAACGGAAAAACATAAACCACACAAACGATCAGGAAATGGGGACGCATTTTTAGAACGCCATCGTGAACCGGGTTGGCTTCTAATTTATAAAATTTATAATGGGCGCTCTTAACCACGTCGGCACCACGGCAATATAAAGTAACCTGCCTCTCCGCCCTTTGCCCTCGTGCGTCGGCGCGAAGCGCCGAATTCGAAGGGTCTGGAGAGAGTAAAAATGATTATGAGCGCCGATTTATACTGTTTTAGGTTGAGTTTTTCCATCCTCGACTTCGCTTGCAAGCTTCGTTCAGGGCGAGCGAAGCAGGAAACTACCCTGGAGGTCGGCAGCTACTTTGACTTGTTTTAGGCAGACCGTGTATTGAGAAACGCAATTTTTAAGATGATGCCCCCTATTAAAAAACTTGTCTCCCCGGAAACGCTTCAAAAATTTAAAATTTATGAGCGTTTGTTACGGGAATGGAACTCCCGGACAACACTGGTCCAGGAAGATACGTTATCTGATTTTGACAATCGCCATATTCTTGATTCCTTGCAACTGATTCCGATCATGAGTTGCATTCAATCGCAAACGCCTTTCCTCAATCCGGGTGGTTCTTTTCTACCTCATTTTGAAACGCCACAGGATAGTTGGAAAAAACTGGATGAAGCATCACCTCTGAAGGATAGTGTCTCTATCATGGATTTGGGAACGGGAGCCGGGTTCCCGGGTATGGTTCTGGCTATGTGCGGCTTTAAGAAAGTGAGTTTATGTGACAGTAATCAAAAAAAATGCTTTTTTCTGGAAGAAGTCGCCCGCCAAACAAAAACCCAAGTGTCCGTTAAAAATATCCGAATTGAAAATGTAACAGAGAAATTTAATATCCTGCTTTCCCGTGCTTGCACCCATTTAGATGGATTATGCGGCATGATGAGGATCGTATCATCTGACGCCTCATCTTATGGCCTTTTTCATAAAGGGCGTTCCTGGCAAGAGGAGGTTGCTGCCGCTCAAAAAAGGTGGAAATTTTCAGGCGGGTTTACTAAGAGCGTTACCTCAAAAGACGGAGTGATTTTGTACTTACGCCAGTTGGAGAGAAGAGAAACCCTCTAAAATGACGCCTATTTTTTAAGAGGCTCCTAATAAAAATATGTGTTCTTTCTCCTTTTTTGAAGGAGGCGTCTATTAACTTTTATGGGCGACCTGTTTTCGGCGCTATGAGTACTTTTTTCTTGATGTTTCACGTGAAACTATTTTTAATTTAGGGCCTTCCATATTCTTCATTCCCAAATTTTTAAAGGGAATGACATTTCCAAACCATCATATGGGAAGGCAACCTTTGTCTCTGTGCGCATTTCTGGGCGTTCCAGGGGGTGCGGCCCTGCCAGACTTGCACGCTCAAGGCTTTTTTCTGAAGAAATACATAAGATTAATTAAAATTTTAAAAAAATGATGAAAATATTTTTTAAGCCTCAAAATTGCATAATATATTTTAATGTTTCACGTGAAACATGGTCTAAAAAATTTTAATTGAATCAGGTTGTCAGCGATATTTCCTTTTGATTTTGCCCAATGGGTTGGTTTTTGTGACCTTCATGTCCGGCTCTGTGCGCAATTCCGCGCTTTTCAAAGGATTTAGGGGAAAAATAAGAGTCGAAAAATCATTTTTTGGATAATAGGAAAAATTAATCCTGCCATCCATAAAATTGAATTATATAATTCATATTCTATCTATTTGAGGAAAGTTTGTCAAATTTGTTTCACGTGAAACGTTTTTTTAAATAATTGTAATGACGACCTATTTAAAGAATTTTGCTCCATTTTTTCCGGTTGATAAGCTTTTAGAAGGGGTAACTCCTTGGCTCTGTGCGCAATACTGCGCTTCCTGGAGGATATAGAGGGTAAAATTGGGGTTAAAAAACCATTTTTTATAAAGATCTATAAAAATAGTATGATAATTTATGTAAGTGAGCTATAAAATTTATATTTTGCTTATTTTGTTTCACGTGAAACAAATTTCATGGGACAACCATAAAAGAGATAAAAAAGAAATAGCTATTTTAGATGGATGTCTATAAGGGCTTAAGCTGAGGCTGTGCGAGAATGGGCGTATATTATTTACAAAGAAGGCGCACGATATGAGAATTACGTTTATTCCCCTAAAAGAAATACATTTTTCCCTTCTTTTAAAATGGCTAGAAAGTCCACATGTTAAAACAGGGTGGGATCCAGATACGCATTGGACAATCGACTTAATTCGCGCCAAATATAGCGCCTATGTTCACGGGTATAAAAACAAAAATGGTATTCGGAAACCCATCTATGCCTATATTGTTTGCCTTGATGGTCAAGAAATTGGATACATCCAATTTTATCAGTCCTCTGATTTTCTACAAGAGGACGTGGCGCCTTTAACAGAGTTGCCTGAGTCGCTTGCAAGCCTGGATATTTTTATCGGAGAAGAAAATTTTGTTGGAAAAAACTGGGGATCCCGCATCATCGAAAAATTTTGCAAAGAGTATATTGACCTGCAGTTTGAAGCATGCTTAGTTAATCCAAATACTGCCAATCTTCAAGCAATCCGGGCTTATCAAAAAGCAGGTTTTTCTGAAGTCAAAAAAATCTTAACGAATACAAACGTCTGGATGATAAGGAAAAAATAATGAGCATCACGTTTACATCTTTTCCCAACCTGACCTGGCAAGACAAGATTGAGCTGGAATTAAACGCCCACCTTGAATCTCACACTGGTCTCCATGCTGATCAACCTCAAGGGATTTATGGTTTCTATGAAATTCAACTTATCGGCGGCATTATTTCTCAAAAGCATAATGATATTTTATGGATAGAGGCGCTATGGGTTGATCCCAAATTCCGCCGGCAAGGCATTGGCGGTCAACTCATCCACCAGGTTATAGCTTTTGCAAAGCAGCGCTCCCTTAAATGTCTTCAGGCGAACACCTACTTTGAAGAAGCGAGATGCTTTTTTCGATCCTGTGATTTTGAAGAAGTGGCAAGCATTCCCAATTGGAAATATGGTTCGACCTGCTATTTCATGAAAAAAATCTTATGAGTATCCTCTCTGCTTCCTTTTTATTTTATCATAGGGATTTCTTGCTTTTGCGCTGCAAAGACTTGGGTAACATACTGATCCCCGCTGGATGTCCTCGAGATGCCAATGCCAATTTCTTTAAAGTGGGGATTTAAAATATTCTGGCGATGGCCCGGGGACTTCATCCACATGCTTATGATATGAGGAAGAGACCGTTTAGAGCGTGCTATATTTTCTCCGGCTTTTACAAACGGGTAACCTACTTTTTGAAGGCGGTGAAGAAAGCTTTTGCCTTTAATGATATGAGACAGGTGTTGATAGCGGGCCATCTTGGTTGAGTGTTTCCGGGCTGCCCGCGTAAGGATCCGGTTTATCTTTAAGGGATGAAGTCCATTACGCGCCCGTTCCTTATTCGTCAGGGTGATGATTTCCACTTCCTCCGCTGTGAAGCCATCCCCGATGCTTGAAGGTTGCTCTAATATGCCCTCTGCCGATGCGATACAGGCAACTAAACACCATAATAAGAAGACGGTCGATTTGTAATGGATAACGCTCAAATAAACTGGCTCACCTTAAATAAATTACTTTAATTATCTATCCAAAAAGCAATGGGGGCAACTTGAAAAATTCTTGCTTTTTTAATTTAAGCCTCATGCTTTGGGCGTCGTTCCATTCCTGGCTCCCGGCTATAAAACAAGCTGAAATGGGGTGAAAATCCGCTCCGTGGATTCAACGGTGGCTTCCATCGCTCCTTATAAAGCTATTTGGCTTAATCGCGAATGGTTGCTTTTTAGAACCAGAATAGCTGAAGACATTCAACTTTTTTGCGGACCCCCCTGTTGTCCAGCTTGGCCATACCAGTAGTGCGCCATTTGTAGATTTGCCTCTCCTCCCAAACGCTTATACAGGGCGGCCAGCTGAGATTGAGAAGGAGCATATCCTTGCTTGGCTCCCATTTCAAACCAGTATTTGGCTATTTCCGGATCATTTTCCGCAAACAGGATGCCGAGTTTCCATTGAGCCGGCGCGTATCCCTGTCCCGCAGTGTAAGCGTAGCAGTTGACTGCCACTTGCAGATTTTTCTCCACCCCCCAGCCCTCTTCGTACAAGATACCTACCTCAAGTTGAGCCGGGAAATATCCTGCCTGAGCAGCCTGAAAATAAAGCTCAAATGCCTTCTTTTCATCTTTGGAAACCCCCAGTCCCTTCAGGTAAAACCAGCCTATACAAGTTTGCGCCTCCCAAGTTAAAGCAGGATCAGCAGAAGCCTTCTCAAACCAGTACACAGCCGAAATGTAGTCTTGCCGCACCCCTTTGCCATCACGAAACCTATATCCCAACTTCATCTGGGCGCGCGTGTGTTCCTGGCATGCAGCTTGATACAACCACTGAACAGCTTTACCGGGATAATTGAGGCTTTCGAGTAAGTCCTCAAGCTCATACTGAGCTTCTCTATGGTTCTGGCGTGCAGCTTGCTCCAACCAGTAAAGAGCGTCTCCTGAACGATTGCGATCTACTTTTAATAAGATCCCAAGCTCATGCTGGGCTTCTTTATGGTTCTGGCGTGCAGCTTGCTCCAACCAGTAAAGAGCGTCTCCTGAACGATTGCGATCTACTTTTAATAAGATCCCAAGCTCATATTGAGCTTCTCTATGGTTCTGGCATGCAGCTTGATAGAACCAGTGAATAGCGTACTTGGGGTGTTTTAGATATTTTAGTAAGCCCGCAAGCTGATATTGGGCTTCTCTATGTTGCTGACACGCAGCTTGCTCCAGCCAGTAAAGAGCGTCTTCGGGACGATTAAAATTTGCTTTCAATAAGATCCCAAGCTCATATTGGGCCTCTGTATGTCCCTGATTTGCGGCCATAGCAAGCCATTTGCGCGTCTTTAAAAGGTTCGGGGGACGTCCATTTTGTTCCCGCTTGTACCGCAATGCCCGCTGAAACTGCGCTTCCTTATCCTGGATTTTTGCGTTCGCAGGGGTTCTTGCGTAGGGAAAAGGAAGTTCCTGAAATGCTGTCAGGTTATGCCGTTCTTCAGAACCAGGAGGGGTTTCCATGAAGGACTCAGCGGCGTTCCCTGTATGGTTCAGGAAGGCGAGTACAGAAAATAACAGAAGAAGGTTTCTCGTCACCCTATGAAGAAAAGTCTCCGCTTTTAAGGCTTTTTTCCCTGGCATATTTATCCACCCCTTTATTGTATAAGTACATTATTATAAGGTACATAAGACCCAGGAACAATATAATGAAAGCATACGTCACTGTCCAGACCAGGAATTATCTTGCAACGCGTTGCTCGTTTTTAATTTGGACAGGATATCTTAATTAAGGCGCTTTAAAGTAAGTGATTTAATCCTGTTACCGTGCTCTCATATAACCCCTGCCGTCAACGGATAAACGGGAAATGGCTTATTTTTCCACTTGATTCCTGGTTTAATATTGTCGTCTCACTTGCTATACTCCATATTTATTGAGCTTTTGAATTCAAAAGTCAAAAACCGGGAGTTTGGAAAATACAGGCTAACAAAAATAAAATACAGGCTGTTACTCGCTCGGTTACGGGGGTTAAAAGCGCTATAACCTGGCTCTTGTCGCCCGGATTTTGGCTTTTGGTTTGCCTTCCCTTGATGGGAGGATGTTCCTGGTTTTTTGATGCGGATAAAACAGAAACCGGAGAAAAAGTTGCTCTTGACCTTCCCAGCATTCCTTATAAAACGATGATAACGTGCAAGGTTCCAGCAGAATCTGCGCCAGAAGTGGAAGAATATTTAAAAGCTGTCTCTTTGCTTATTAAACTGGAGTCCCGGCCTCCAACGAGCCGCAACGCCCTTTACCATCGCATCCGAAGTGATGTGGCGCGCCTCAAGCAAGCGTTAGCAGAAAAAGGATATCTTGACGGGCACGTTGAATTCGTCCTGACGGAAGCGAAAGATACGGCTCCGGTAACCGTTACGCTCAATTATGCAACGGGAAAGCGGTATACAATTTCAGGCATAAGCGTCGTCGCAACGGAAGATTTCAATGAACGCTTAAAATTAACGCCGAGCAAGGCTGCAAAAGCTATTCATTTTCATCCAGGAGAGGAAGTTGAGTTAATCCGTATTCAAGAGGCGAATCAACGTCTTTCCAGGTATTTGCGGGATCATGGTTACCCTTATGGAAATATGGCTGAACCGGAAGGACAAGTTGACCGGGATGCAAAACAGTTATATGTCATTTTTCGGGCAAATCCCGGTCCCTATAGTTTATTTGGAAAAACAGAAATTAGGGGATTAAAAGACCTAGATCCCGAGTTTGTCCGCAATCGTCTTGTGTGGCAAGAGGGCACACGTTTTGATGAACGTCAATTAGAAGAGACGCGCCGTAAATTAATGGGAACCGGTTTATTCTCAACAATTGAGATCAAACCGGATGAAAATGCCTCCGTATCCGAGGCTGTTCCTTTATCTATGCATCTTACAGAAGGCCCGCCCCGGACGATTGGAGCGGGGCTCAAGTACGCAACGACGGAGGGAATAGGGGGACAAGTCTTTTGGTCCCATCGGAATATGTTTGGGGCGGGAGAGGGGGTTGGACTTATGCTTCGTACGTCTCCCCGGTTAAGCAAGGCTAAGGTAGATCTTGATATCCCGGATATTTTTGCCCCGGAGCAACACTTGCGTAATGAAATCAGCGCAAGCCGGGATCAGAACCGTGCTTTTACAAGCCGCTCCCTTGATGCTGGCATTCGTCTTGAACATCCTTTTACGGAGACAGTCAAAGGTATGGTAGGCATCACCGGGGAAACCGGAAAAGTTAAGCGTGCTGGCATTGACTATTTCAATCGACTTATTGGATTCCCCCTTGAAATACAAATTGACGAGAGTAATGACCTTATTGATCCCACCAAGGGGGGGCGTTTGACCGCGCAAGTGACCCCCTATATCGGTCACTCAGGTAAAGACTCCCGTTTAATGATTTCAACGGCAAAAGGCAGTTATTATTTAAGGGTTTTTAAAGATGGTACAGCCGTGGTTGCCGGGTGGCTTCATGGGGGCGCCATAGCAGTGGGTTCCCTTGACAATATAGCGCCAAATAAGCGGTTCTATGCAGGAGGCGCTGGTTCCGTGCGGGCTTACGGGTATAAACTTTTAGGGCCGCTTGATACGAACCGGATTCCCTTAGGGGGGCGCTCAATTCTGGAATATGGTATTGAAGGGCGTTTTAAGGTTACCGATACGCTGGGCTTTGTTGTGTTTGCAGAGGCCGGCAGCTTATCGGCTAAAGCATCTCCTGATATGTCAAGTCCGGCTCGCCTTTGGGGCGTTGGAGTCGGCCTTCGGTATTACACAGGCGTTGGCCCCATCCGTTTCGATATCGCAACGCCGATGAAACGTCGCCGTGATGGATCCTCCAAAGCCATAGATTCGGCATATCAATTTTATTTAAGCGTAGGACAGGCATTCTAATATGAAGTTTTGGGGATGGGTTTTACGGATGATGATTGTGGCATTAGGTATTGGCCTATTTCTGCTGCAATCGCAATTCGCTAAAAAATCCATTCTGGAATTTATTATCAATCAACCTGTCAAGCATTCCCTCTTCACGCTGGAAGCGGAAGGAATTCGAGGTCTTTTTCCTTTTCACTTCACGGTTGCTTCCCTCGATTTGAAGGAAGGGAACCATCGTTTTGCGTCCCTTTCTGATATCTCCGTGATTTGGTCAGCGCCCGCGTTGATGAACCAGGAAATCAAAGTCAAAGTTGCAAAAGGAGCGGAACTAGCGGGAGATATCACCTATACCATTGGTAAGCATGCTTTATTTTCAAAAATAGAAGGCGCAGGATTGCGACTTGGAGATAAAGGGTCTATGACATCAATTGTTGTTGATTTCCCCGCTCTTGATTTATTGAAAGGACACGTCATTGCAACATTTCATGATGGTTTGGAATCCGCAACTTTAACCCTGCAGCTTGAGGAACTGGATGAGGAACGCCTAAAGGTTCGGGAGATCATTTTGGCTGGTAAGGGAATTAAGGGCAAAGGGTACGGCATGGTTTATCCAAAGCAAGGTTTGTGGGAGGGAGAAGCGGATATAGAGGTTGCGGCTCTGGCGCCCTATGACCGGTGGTTTCAAAAGAGGCTGGCCGGTTCCGCTACCCTGAAATGCCAGAAAACCCTAGACGGCCAAGCAAATTTAGATTTGCATTTAAAACAATTTTACTATGGGAGTTTTGGAGCCGAAGCCTTGAACGCTCAGGCGGTTATTGAAGAAAGGGGTCATGTAAAGTTTGGCATACACGGCCACGAGACCCTGTTTAACAACATTCCCCTCACAAAATTATCCGCAACGGGGAACTTTGATAAAAGGAAGGGGAGTTTTGATTTTACCGGTACAGGGCGTCACAATATTGCCTTACGCGCACAAGGCGCTATCGACTTTCCCGTTCCCCCTATACCTCAAACCCAAATTACCCTTATACGGGCGGAATTGAAGCATCCGATGCATCAATTTTCCTTAAAGCAACCGGCAACCTTCATTTGGGGTGAAAG
>CAYRJJ010000008.1:27087-31015 GCA_964424515.1 uncultured Candidatus Finniella sp.
ATGGCTCATAACAGGTGGGGGGGCGATCACAATTCAAGATCTGATTATTGGCGATGAACTTTGCGGAAATTTTGTCATTGACCGGCTTCCCTTGACGCTTCTTCGCGTTATTGATCCTGAATGGATTGCTTCTGGCCATTTATCGGGAAAGGG
Organism: uncultured Candidatus Finniella sp.; assembly: GCA_964424515.1. GTDB lineage: Bacteria > Pseudomonadota > Alphaproteobacteria > Paracaedibacterales > VGCI01 > VGCI01. Next base: position 27,241 of record CAYRJJ010000008.1, read on the forward strand.
AAAATTGCAGGGAACGATGGATAAACCAAATGCCGAGCTTTCTCTGGAAGGGAAATCTCTACAGTGGGGAGCGCCAATGAAACCCCGTAATGCGGCTCCCCACCGGTTTTCAGGAATTGACATATCCAGCGCCTTTACCCTGTCTGACGGTTTTCTGGCTTGGCAAGCCAAATTGGTGAGCGGCCGCTTATTAACTCTCACCTCTCAAGGCAAGCTTTCTATAGACCAATGGCGCCCAACAGCGGAAAGCTCTCTTGAAGCATCCCTTAAAGGGCAAGGCAACATGTCGATGATCTCTCTTTTTATCCCTTATGGAGACTTGATCCAGGGACAAGCCTCTGTTGAGCTTACGGGAACGGGGACGATTAAGAAGCCGTTTATTAACGGGCATGTGTCGGTGGTGAATGGCCTCTATGAGAATGCCGCTTTTGGAACGCTCATTAAAAATATCAAAATCCAGGGGAATGCTTCAGGGGATGTTCTCACATTGTCAAGTATCACGGGTCAGGATAACTCAAAAGGACGAGTTAAAGGTTATGGCTCCGTTAAATTTACATCTCTCCTCAATCCCGATGTGGAACTTCAGCTCCTGCTGGATCAACTCATTGTTGTCCAAAATGATGAAATATCCGGAAAAGCAAAAGGCGTCCTGAAGCTTCATGGTTCTTTAAGGGGTGATGATCCGGCAAAAGCTAGAATTACGGGAGATGTCGTCCTTCAACCCCTCGAAGTGCGCCTTGATGAACATGCAGAAAAGATTATTACGATTAAATTGCTGGAAAAGAAAGCAAATGGATCATACCAAACGCCAGTTGGATATCATAAGCAAGACCCCTTACAAAAAAGCTCATCTTTTCTTCCCCTGGATATTAAGTTGAGTTCCCCAGGACAGATTTATCTTCGAGGTTACGGATTTGATGCCCAATGGAAGGGAGAAATGAGGGCCATGGGAACGATAACAGACCCTCAATTAATGGGCGAAATTATATTGACGCGAGGAAAATTTGACTTGCTCGGCAAGCCGCTTAAGCTGATCGAAGGGCGTATTACTTATTCCCAAGAACCAAAAAATGACCCTCTGTTGTCTATTGTTGGAACACGCGATATGGGTGAGATAACAGCCACGATGCGGATTGAAGGCTATGCTTCAGATCCGAAAATTACTTTTTCATCAAGCCCTGCCTTACCTCAGGAAGAAATTCTAGCGCGGCTGCTATTTGGAAGAGGTATTGAAAGCATGTCTGTTACCCAAAGCTTACTCCTGGCCAATGCTTTAAGCGCCTTTAAAGGAAAAAATAATTTAAATTTTTCCGACAAAATCCGCTCGGCCTTTGGTTTAGATGTTTTAGAATTTAAGGAACGAAAATCTGCAGAAGGGGAGGACTTTCAATCTGCAACCCAGCAGGTAAGCGTGGGTAAGCAACTTTCTGATAAAGTCTATCTTTCTATTGATCAATCCGTAAGCGGCGATGGGGGAACAACCGCAACGGTTCAGTTTGATGTGACGCCATCTTTAAAAATTGAAGCCGACGCCGGGGGGGATAAAAATACAGGCGTCGGATTTGCATGGGTTAAAAAATATTAGGTTGCGCATGGAATTGATAGGGTGGATACGGAAAATTACAAAAATCAAGGGGACGTTTACCTCTAAAAATGCTCTGTTTAATCTGGTTTACTGCGCTTGTCAGAAAATTGCTGAGAAATGGATAACACGTTTTCAAAATTGAGCTTTAACTATATTCTCAGTTTGCTGTATATTTTCAAGGAAGGCTTAAATTGAAAATCAATAATGAACTTTTGGCGCAGTTATTTGAGCGCTCTTGTTGGAAAAGTATTAACATGAAACTGTCCAAAGGCTTGTATATCCCTTGGGGGATTGCCCTCTTTGGATTCTGTTTGCAATTAGCTTTGTTCTGGCCAGGCTTACTGTCCGCTGATAGTTACACGCAATTAGCGCAAACTCAAACCGGGTTTTTTAGTAATCATCACCCCGTATTAATGGGCTTGGTATGGTCGTATTTTATAAAAATAATCCCTGGCCCTGGGCTTATGCTGACCCTTCATCTGTCTTTATTTTGGGGAGCGATTGGTCTGTTTTCTTATACGCTTTTTAAACACAAGTTCCAGTCATGGTGGTGGTTTTACCTCATTCCTCTTTGGCCTGTTTTCTTATGTTATTCCAGTATGGTATGGAAAGATGTTGGTTTTTCTTTTTCTTTCCTTGCAGCGATTAGTATTCTATTTCACTGTAGCTTTGAAAGCAAAAAGCCTACTCATTTTCAAGCTGCCCTTGTTATCCTTCTGCTTTTGTACGGGGCGGGAGTAAAATATCAAGCCTTGTACATTCTTCCTTTTCCTGCATTTTGGTTGAGCTTCTTAATTTTTGATGCCAAATATTCAAAATATACTTTATTCTTGTCAGTATTGATTTTTATAAGTATTTTGGGAGTCAACAAAATCATTGATAAAGCCTTTGTTCCAACCGCCCAACAAAGCAATGCGTGGCAGATGGTCCGGCTATATGATTTGGCCGGGATAAGCGTGCACGTCAATGCGCCAATCTTTCCTGACTATATTGTAACGAGCCCTTATTTTTCTATGGAACGTTTAAAAAAACTCTATACTTTCCAAAATGTAGATCCTTTAGTTTACAATAAGCAACCCGTATTCTCAATGACCCAAAATCCCAATGATCTCTCCAGCCTCTGGGAAGTATGGAAAAAAGCAGTGATCAACCATCCAATTTCCTATGCTTCGCATCGTTTAGGGATCTGGCTAAAGCTGATCAATAAGAACATAACCGATTACTATTATTATCTAAACAACGAAGAAAAATCTTTAAAATTCAAAGAAATTACCGTTCCTTTATTAAGGATATATCTCAGTATTTTTCCAAGCTTATTTCTTCGTTTTTATTGGGTTATTCCTATTTTCTTTTTAGCTATAAGAAAATCTAGAGAGAAGTCTGCCAATCCAAAACTGAAGTTTATTTACAGAATATTAGTGCTTATAAGCTTTTCACAGCTTGGAATTTATTTTTTCTTAAGTATGGCTTCAGATTTAAGATATCTTTTTTTAAGTAATTTATTAGCTTTCTTTCTCATCCCTCTCATTTATACTCCTCGCCAATAAAAAGGCTTAATGAATTTAAATAAATACGCAGACCTAAAGTTCCCTATTCCCGCGGCAAGCCGCTTAAGCTGATCGAAGGGCGTATTACTTATTCTCAAGAACCAAAAAATGACCCTCTGTTGTCTATTGTTGGAACACGCGATATGGGTGAGATAACAGCCACGATGCGGATTGAAGGCTATGCTTCAGATCCGAAAATTACTTTTTCATCAAGCCCTGCCTTACCTCAGGAAGAAATTCTAGCGCGGCTGCTATTTGGAAGAGGTATTGAAAGCATGTCTGTTACCCAAAGCTTACTCCTGGCCAATGCTTTAAGCGCCTTTAAAGGAAAAAATAATTTAAATTTTTCCGACAAAATCCGCTCGGCCTTTGGTTTAGATGTTTTAGAATTTAAGGAACGAAAATCTGCAGAAGGGGAGGACTTTCAATCTGCAACCCAGCAGGTAAGCGTGGGTAAGCAACTTTCTGATAAAGTCTATCTTTCTATTGATCAATCCGTAAGCGGCGATGGGGGAACAACCGCAACGGTTCAGTTTGATGTGACGCCATCTTTAAAAATTGAAGCCGACGCCGGGGGGGGATAAAAATACAGTAATTGCTCACCCCCCGGTAGGGAGAGAGATGTTTTCTATGGGTCTTGGAG
>CAYRJJ010000009.1:0-6247 GCA_964424515.1 uncultured Candidatus Finniella sp.
AGAGCATACCATAGCGGGAACTCAATTCACAGGTACTTTTCGGATAAGCATTCTAGAAATTATCTATCCTAAATTTTTTGTTAGCAAGCTTTTATCCTTCTTTTTAAGGATATCTGAGAAGTATAACCGCGACACCCCTCATCCTCAGCACCATAGAGCCTCTGTAAAAAGATGTCGTCATGCTTGTTTGGGTACAAATTTTTTTATCAGCATGTGTTAAAAGCACTAAGATAAAAGCTCTGATAAAATTGCATCACTTTAATTATTAGCAACGACGGAGGTTATATAAGTTCTGTCTTATTTTCAGGGGTTTATCCGGCTGAAAAACAAGGAAGGCTACTGATGCATAATATGGATTCTTATGACTACGAATTAGTCCACACAGCGCAAGAAGTTGACAAAATTTGCAGGCCTTTCTTGCAACCACGGAAGTTTTCCTATTTTCAATTTAAAAGAATTTATAGAGACAACTCTTTTATCATCCTTGCAAACCGTCCCGATTTTTTTCAAGATTTCCCTGAAAAGGATTTTCTGGAACCACCGCTTTATATACGCCAATCCTCTATTTATTTTTGGGATGAATCCTTACCGGCCGACCGTCTTTTCTTTATCAGGGAAAAGAAAGGGGTACACCACGGCTTTACCATTATAAGCCGCCGGAAAAATTTTTATGATTGTACGACTTTTGCCATGGCGACGCGCCATCCTGCTCCATTTGCATACTATTTCCATATTTGGAGGGAACTTCAAAAGTTTGCGGAACTTTTTCCAACAATGGCCCGTACCCTTATTGAAAAAGCAACTGAGAAATCTCTTAAATTTCTAGCGCCCGGACAAAGCGTAGGCCGTAAGGGCTTTTTCCTGCCGAAGCGATCTGCCCGGTTCCGTATCGGGGAAGGCGTAAAAGGTTATATCACGACTTATGAGGCGCTGTGCGTGCATCTTTTGCAGGAGGGTAAATCTTATAAAGAAATTGGATCCGTTCTCTCCATGGCCCCTTCAACTGTTGAAACGCACCTTAAACGCTTAAAAGCAAGAACAGGGTTAACCTTGCAAGAAATCTCCCTCCAGTCTTTTCACAAATATAACTCATAGCGCTTGGGCACGCGCCATTTGTTGATAAGAAATGTTTTTTTGTTATGTTTCGTGCGGCTTGAGTCGTTACGTTTGCCTAAAAATTTCTCAAAAGCCTTAAAAAACCTAAATCAGGGGGTACTCACCCGCTTTGAAGGCTTGATAATGCCACCACTCATTTCGGAAAAAATCCCATCCAGCACTCATCATAAGGCCAAGCAATAAATACCGGTTTGCCGCGACTTCAGGCGAAACAAGGGAACTTCCATGGTGGGCCCGGGGGGATAAATCATCAAAGTCCGTCCCCATATTGATCTCCTGGCCTCCCTCATCAACCAGGGTCAAATCAATTGCCACGCCACGGGTATGAGCGGAGCCTTTGTCGGGAGGCATCACATAATCAGGATTTGGGCAAAATGCCCATAAGGCTTCTTGTACTGCACGGGGGCGGTAAGCGTCAAAAACCTTGATTTTCAATCCTTGTTCCCTGGCCAGCGTGATTGACCGTTCCAACAAAACCAGGGCGTCCGCATGAATGAAACAACGGTCATCATGGTAGATTCTGGCGCCTGTTATGTTGTTTTTTGTTGCATAACGAAGGTCAAGAAGAATATTATGGGAGGCTTCCGTTATTTCAACGAGGGAAGGATGAAAAGGCTTCCCATTCTGGCTGGGATCCGGACGGGTTTCTAAATGAGTTTTCGGCATTGTCTCCACCTCCTTAAAAACGACATGAAAAAAATATTTTAATGACTACACCAAAACATGCAATTCATCAATCCATAAACATTCTTGCCTTTGATACGTCAGGGAATGAGGCGTCTTTGGCTTTATGGGCGGGTGGAAACATGCGGAGTATCTCCCTTCCTTCCGGGGCGGGACCTCATAGCCAGGCAGCTTGTCTCCTCCCCGTAATGCAAGAACTTTTAAGAGAGGAGGGCCTGAGTTTTCAAGACCTTCATGTAATTGCGACCTCCACGGGTCCCGGGTCTTTTACAGGCATACGGCTCGGGCTGGCGACGGCGCAAGGACTCGTTCTGTCTACCAGGGCCAGAAGTTTTGCGCCAACGACTTTTCAACTCTTTGCATTTGGCGCCTGGAAAGAAAGGGTTGATTCAGGGATAGCCCCGGGAACTTCCCCGGCCCCTTCCTGCCTGGTAACTTTAACGACAAAGCGGGATAGTTTCTACACTCAAGGGTTTGATAAAATGTTTAGCCCTTTAGGGATGGCCTGTATTCAGACAGAGGATGAAATTCAAAACTTTTTGGGTCTCAATCCAGGTATATGCCGGGTCAATCATCTCTTAACGCTAAGGGCGGAAAATTTAATTCATTTTTATTTTCACCAGTTAAGACCGGCTCAGGAATTACTTCCCGAATTATCAGGCATTTTACGCCCCTATTACTTGCATGACCCTGATTTTATAAAGAAAAGTTTATGTTCTCTTTAATCCCCCTGACGGTTCAAGATGGTGGCATGCTAGAACAAATTCATGCGGCTTGTTTTGCAGATTCATGGGATAGGGCTGCTTTTGATCACTTGTTGACAGAAAATCTGGCATGCGGATGGATGGCGACATTAGATGGAAATCCTGTTGGGTTTGTTTTGGCTAGAGTTTTGGGGGATGAAGCGGAAATTTTGACCTTCGCTGTTCAGCCATCTGCTCAAAGATTAGGGATAGGACGTTGTTTATTAAAGGCGTTAATAGACTTTTTGAAATCTGCTGAATGTAGAAAAATTTTCCTGGAAGTTGCCGTTGACAATGAGGCGGCAATAGCTCTTTATGCGTCTGCAGGTTTTATAAGAGTTGGGGCGCGGCCAAACTATTACCAACGTGCAGATCAGGTCTTTATTTCCGCCTCTATAATGGTGTGGGTTAAAGATGAAAGTGGTTTTGCTTCATGCCTTCTCTAGTTTCTTAAAATCTCTGTCTATTTTAGAAAAATTTAGAATTATGAAAAAAAGACTTGTTCTTTTTCTCTATTAGTTTTACAAAATTAAACATTGAAGTATAATAAATAGAGGATTTACGAGCAATGTCAGAGAACCCTATTCGCCTTGAGCTACTTAGTTTAACTGCTGAAATTGTTGCAGCGCACACATCTAACAATGCAGTTGGCGTTACAGATTTACCAAACGTCATTCAGCAGATCTTTATCACCCTTTCCAATCTCAGTACAGAAGGGACGCAAGGCGGGGTGACAACGCGCCCAAAGCCAGCTGTCGCAATTAACAAGTCCGTTACGGATGATTATATTATATGCCTGGAAGATGGCAAGAAGCTGCAGATGCTGAAGCGCCATTTGAAGACAGTCTACAATTTGACTGTTGAGCAGTACCGTGAGCGTTGGGGTTTGCCATCTGATTATCCTGTTGTTGCGCCAAACTATGCGAAGCGCCGGAGTGAAATTGCGAAATCCAGTGGTTTAGGCATGTCCCGTCACCGTCGCAAGAAACTAAAAGTTATTGAAAGCGTAGAGAACATCTCACAAGTCGCATAGCAGGGTTGAGGCGCCTGGAAATTGATTCATGAACTTTGCTCATAGGGGTATAAAGGAATGGATTAATTTCCTCATTAAAATAATAAGGTATAGTAATCATTGATTTTTTGGCAGGTTTTATGATTTCTGTACCCGTTTAAATTTATTAAGGGGTCTAGAAATAGAAAAGCTGTTTGTTCTGTTATCTGACCCCTGCTCTTTATAACCCTGAACTTTGGCGCTTGAACCGCATGCCTCCTCAAACTCTTCAGAAAAAAAAATTATATATAAAAACGTACGGCTGCCAGATGAATATTTATGATTCTGAACGGATGGCCGATATTTTAATTCCTCTTGGATATGAGGTAACGGACAGTCCTGATGATGCGGATATGGTGATTTTGAACACCTGTCATATCCGCGAAAAAGCGGAGCAAAAGGTTTTTTCAGATTTAGGCAGGCTCCGCGACAAACGGGATGAGCGGCGGGCCCGAGGGGCGGATATGGTGATTGTTGTCAGCGGCTGCGTCGCACAAGCAGAAGGGGCGGAGATTATCCGCCAGGCTCCTTATGTCGATATCGTCGTTGGCCCCCAGACTTATTACCGTCTTCCTGAAATGATTGCCAAAGCAACCCGGGCTGCGCATAAAACGAGGAGACCCCTCCAGAAAAAAGGGCTGGGGATCGTGGATGTTGATTTTCCTGTGGAATCAAAATTCGATCATTTACCCCAGACAGGAGAATCCAGAGTAGCGGCCTACCTCTCTATTCAGGAAGGGTGTGATAAATTTTGTACATTTTGTGTTGTTCCCTATACACGGGGCGCAGAATATTCACGGCCGGGGGCGGACATTCTCGCTGAAGCAAGGCATCTTTTAACTTTGGGAGCAAAGGAAATAACGCTTCTGGGACAAAATGTGAATGCTTATCACGGGAAAGCGCCACTGGGGACAGAATGGGGGTTAGGACGCCTGATTCGTGAACTGGCGGATTTGGGTGTTGAGCGTATCCGTTATACGACTTCTCATCCGCGGGATATGGACCAGAGCTTGATGGATGCCCATCGGGATGTCCCCGCCTTAATGCCTTTTTTGCACCTGCCCGTTCAGTCTGGTAGTGACCGTATCCTGGAGGCCATGAACCGCAAGCATACGGCCCTGGCCTATTTGGATATTATTGACCGGTTGCGCGATGCCCGTCCTGATCTTGGCTTATCTTCGGATTTCATTGTTGGATTTCCAGGAGAGACGGACAAGGATTTTGAAGCAACCCTTGATTTGGTTCGTCGCGTCAAATATGCGCAAAGCTATTCCTTCAAATACAGTATCCGCCCCGGAACGCCTGCTGGCGCTATGGAAGCCCAAGTTTTAGAAGGGGTTAAGGCAAGCCGGTTGCAGCAGCTACAAGATTTACTCAACGAACAGCAATTGGCTTTTAACCAAAAAACGGTTGGGACGGTTCAGCCTGTTTTACTTGACCGAAAAGGGCGCCAAGAAGGCCAGTTTATTGGGCGATCCCCCTTTATGCAATCCGTCGTGGTTAATGCGCCGAGCCGGTTACTTGGACAAGTTATTGACGTGCGCATCGATCAGGCTCATCCTAATAGCGTATCGGGAACTGTTGTGACTTATACCGTGTAACCATTTGTTGTTAGGCTTATAAAAAAGGATTTATCCATTTGACTAAAGAAGCGCCGCAAACTGTTTATGTTGAATTTAATGACAACCAAGGATTATCAACTGTCGTTGGGCCACAAGACCGCAATATTTTACGCATGGAACAGCAATTAGGCGTCTCTATTGCTTTACGGGGAAATAAAATTGCAATTTCCGGTTCCGGGCCAGAGATTATGTATGCGAAATCTGCCCTTCAATATCTTTTTTCCCAGGTTTTAAAAGGACGGTTCCCTGAAATTGAAGATATTGATACGGCTATCCGGCTGGTCAGCGCTTCGGTTACTTTTGATCAGAATGGGGGAAAAGGGGAGGATAACGGAATTTCGATTCCAACAAAGCGCCGGAATGTTTTCCCCCGATCCGCCCGTCAGGCGGAATATATAAAAACAATGCAAACCTATGACCTGGTCTTTGGCCTTGGGCCAGCCGGGACGGGTAAGACCTATCTGGCCGTTGCATATGGGGTCTCTTTATTATTATCGGGTCAAATTGACCGGATCATTTTATCCCGGCCTGCTGTTGAAGCCGGGGAGAAACTTGGTTTTTTACCGGGGGATATGCGGGAAAAAGTTGACCCCTATTTGCGCCCTCTTTATGATGCCCTCCATGATATGTTACCTGCTGAACAAGTCATCAAAAGAATGAGCAATGGAGAAATTGAAGTGGCTCCCCTTGCTTTTATGCGGGGCCGCACGCTCACCAACGCTTTTGTCATTTTGGATGAAGCGCAAAACACCACGCCTATCCAGATGAAGATGTTTTTAACGCGCCTCGGGATGAACTCCCGTATGGTCATAACGGGAGATTTAACGCAAGTTGACCTTCCTGCTGGCGTTTTGTCGGGATTAAAAGACGCAGTGCGCGCTCTTGAAGGCGTCGCCGAAATTGGCTATCTTACCTTTGGCGAAGAAGATGTTGTTCGCCATTCGCTCGTCTCAAGAATTGTGCATGCTTATGATCAATATACAAAAAGCCGCCTCAACCAGGTTGATTATTAAAAATGCCCGCTTCTGACC
>CAYRJJ010000009.1:6257-27992 GCA_964424515.1 uncultured Candidatus Finniella sp.
TTCTGACCCCTCTGCTGATATTACCGTCATTGTTGGCAAGCCTTGCTGGAAAAAACCTGTTTCTCAATGGGAAAAATTGATTCAACCCGCTGCCTTGGAGACTTTACGTCAATCCCGATGGCCCCACAAAGGGGAAATAAACATTCTACTGACAGATGATGCGGCCGTTCAGCAGCTCAATAAAATCCATCTCGGCCGTGATAAACCAACCAATGTATTATCTTTTCCAAGTTTAGCAGCAGAAGTCATTGCGGGTTTGTATATAACGGAAAAAACACAGACGCCCATAATTTTAGGAGATGTGGCTCTTGCTTTTGAAATCATTCATCAAGAATCTTTAGCTCAAAAGAAAACTTTTGAGCATCACTTGTTGCATCTTACGGTGCATGGTATTCTTCATTTATTGGGATTTGATCATGTACAAGACGAGGATGCGCTCGTCATGGAATCTTTAGAAATAAAGATTTTATCTTCCTTAATGATTCCTAACCCCTATCAAGAGTAATACGGATCACGATGACGCCAAGTATGCCTGACACAGTCCCCGATCTTTCTGGAACGCCGACGCTCTTTCAATGGTTGAAACAAAAATGGCGCATGATGATACGCTCCGAAGCCGACAATAGCTTGCGGGAAACGATTGAGGAATTAATTGAAGATACGGATGAAGCCAATCCTTCCATTGAATCAGATGAACGCTTGCTATTAGGCAATGTACTGAATTTACGGGATAGAACGGCTGAAGATGCTATGGTTCCACGTGTTGATATTATTGCTGCCCCTCTTACCACGACGGAGTCGGAGCTGCTATCCGTGTTGACGCGGTCGCGCCATTCCCGCATACCTGTCTATCGCCATAATTTGGACGATGTAATTGGCATGATTGAAATAAAGGATGTCTTAAGTTGGGCGGCAACCAAAAAGCCGCTTAATATCAAAGCCATAACGCGAGATGTTTTGTTCGTCTCTCCGACAATGCGAACCCTTGATTTACTTTTTCAAATGCGGGAATCGGGAACAAAAATGGCTATGGTTGTTGATGAGTTTGGGGGCATTGATGGCCTGGTTACTTTTTCGGACTTAATTGAGGAAATCATTGGTGACATTCAAGATGCTCAAGACCACACCCCGAGCTATCAGCTCGTTGAACGCGCTGACGGGAGTATTTTGGCGGATGCCCGCGTGACGCTGGAAGAAGTTTCTGAAAAATATGATCTCAATCTTATTGAGGGGCTTGAAGATGAAATTGATACCCTGGGAGGTCTTGTCGTCGCCCTTGCCGGGCGCGTACCAACCCGGGGTGAACTGATTACGCATCCGGCAGGTCTTGAGATTGAAGTGGTTGATGCCGACCCTCGTCGCGTAAAGAGCCTCTATCTTCGCGGTATTCAAAAACTTGTAGCGATGGAGGAAATTTCTTTATAGGTTGAGAACCATATCGATTTTTTGGAGATTCTTTGGTATGTTAGGTTTTTTACATCAACAAAAATAAAAATGCTTATAGCCAAGTTTTATAGGACATAGCTGAATATGGCAGACCATGTTTCTGAAGTGGATCTAACTCAAAATATTTTAAAAGATATGGAGGTCCTTCCTTCCCTTAATGCCAAAATTTTAGATTTTGGATGTGGCAGCGGCGCTGCGGTATATGCTTATCTTGATCGAGGTTATGAGAATGTATATGGCTATGACATTCAAAATTACCTGAATTTACGAAATTCGCAAGATGCTTCCCGCTTCATCTTTTCGCCTGAAGAACTTGCTGCTTGCCGAGAAAGTTTTGATTTTATTTTTTCAAATCAAGTCCTGGAACATATCATAGATTACCCGCAGACCCTTCGGCAAATTTATGATTTGCTAAAGCCCGGTGGGGTTTCCCTTCATTTTTTTCCTTCAAAATGGCGCTTGATAGAGCCTCATATTTACGTGCCTTTTGCAGGCGCCTTTTCTTCAAAAGCCTACCTTAGTTTTTGGGCAAAAATGGGAATTCGTAATGAATTTCAACAGGATAAAAGTTGGGAGGATGTGAAAAAAGAAAATTTTGATTTTTGTCAGAATAGTTTGAATTATTTGAACTCTCAAGAGATATATCAAGCTTGTCAAGCTCTATTTGGGCGCGTAGAATTTCGAGAAGATTTGTTTATCAAGCATTATCCGGGACGACTTCAAAATTTCCCAAAGATCATAAAATCAATCCCAGGGCTGCCTTCATTTGTGAGGGAATTTCACGCTCGTACGGTTTTTTTACAAAAATCCTGAAAGAATAACAAGTTCACCTTTATGTTAATTTTATAAAGAAGCCTATCAAGCAGCAGAATTTTGAATTTTTTGGGTATTTGGGCGCTGGTGAGAAGGTTCTGACTGGAGTGTAACCAATAGCTGCCGAATGGTCCAGAATCCCATATAAAAAAGAGGGGCGCTGCAGATTGTAAAGAAAAACTTGAAGAGATAGCTGTTTCCAATCAATGTTCCCACACGCTCCAGGGGTAAAATACCAAATACGGCCATGAAACTGATGACGATACTGGTATCAATGAACAACGATATCATTGTGCTTCCATTGTTTCTAAGCCATAACCACTTATTGCCTGTTAATTTGCGAATCCATAAATAAATTGCGACATCCACCATTTGGGCGGCGTAGCAAGCGATGATCGACCCCATAAAAGCAACATTATAAAACCCGAATACCTGGTGGAAGGCGTCATTATCAATTTTAGACCATTCTGTAGCCGTAAGCTGATCCATGCCTGCGATGGTGAGGGCTACAATGACATTCATCGTTATGGCAAGCCTGACGCAAAATCGCGCTTTTTCTTTTCCGTAGAATTCAGTAATCAGGTCTGTTAACAGGAAGGTCAGGGGATACAAAATTGCCCCTACGGATAGCTCCAGAGTATGGAGAGAGAAAAGAGGCAGAGAGACAAATTTTTGGTAAATCAAATTACCTGTCACAAGGAGTACGGAAAACAGAACGCACAGACTTGTATAGATTTTATCGGATGCCGTCATTTTTTTGAGGGAACCTTGCTCTTATCCATGGAAATTGAAAATAGGCATTAGACAGGTTTTAACTTGTCTACGTCAAACCGGTAAACGTCGATGTGGTCTAACTTTTTAGCCCCTAATTTTTGATAAAAATTTTGACCAGAGACATTATGCTTGAGGCACCACAGTTCTATTCTTGCAATACGGGACTGGTGCGCAATTTTGTCGAGTTCTTGCAAGAGCTGCTCACCAATCCCCAATCTTCTATAGTTCGGGTGAACGTAGAGATCATCTATATAAATTAAAGGAGTTGAATGCATAGGTCTGCTGGTATTGGCAAAACTGTAACAGCACAAACCTAATACGTCTGTGTTTTGGACGCAGACAAGTCCATGCCAATCCGCTTTGGGGCCAAATAGTTCCTGTTCCATACGTTCTAAAGTCAATTTAAGAGGCTTTCCGCTATTTTCATAACGAACTAAATCGACAAGAAGGCTATAAGCCTGGGGTAAGTCTTGAACTTCAATGGGTCGAATAACAGGATGCATCTCTATAACTTCTCTTTATTTATCCAGCTATTTGGTTTACCAAGCGCTCAAATTCATCATCTGTTTCAACTTTGGGAGTCGGCGCAATGGGGCCAAAGTCAGAGATTTCATCAAAATCTTCACGGGCGCCGCGGTTTCTTTCTTCTATCACGTCAGTTTTCTCAATAACCAGTTCCCCTTGAGGCTGGCCTTCCCCATAAAGAGATTTCATAAAAGTAGCCCAAACCCGGGTTGGCAAACGCGATCCTGTTGATTTTTTGGCCATGGGCCTGTTATCGTCATTGCCTGTCCAGACGCCTGCAACAAGGTCAGGCGTATATCCCACAAACCAGGCATCCAGATCTCCATTACTGCCTGTTTTTCCAGCGACAGGAAAGGACATTTTTGCCGCGCGGCCTGTTCCGTTATCAACGACGCTTGTTAACATAGCATTCATTTGCCGTACATATTTTATGTCAACAACAGGGCTGGTCGATTCGCTTGCGCGTTGATAAAGAATGATGCCAGCTTTGTCCCGGATAGACAGAATGCCATAAGGCCAAACACTCATACCGTGATTTGCAAAAGTCCCAATGGCGGCTGTGAGGTCAAGAAGGGTCAGCTCTGTTGTGCCAAGGGCCATGCTGAGATCCATAACAATCTTGCCATTAATTCCCAAACGGCGGGCAACTTCAGCAACGCGCTTGGTTCCAATTTGATGGGTAATGCGGACAGTACACGAGTTGATAGATTTGGTTATGGCTTCGTGAAGGCTATAGTCGTCGCCGTCTAGATAACGATATTGATGTTTGCCAAAGTTTTTTGGCGTCCAGTTACCCACCGTGATGGGTTCATCAGAAACGCGGGTTTCAGGGGTCATCCCATATTCCAGAGCGGCTAAATAAACAAATGGTTTCCAGGCGGACCCTGATTGTCTTAAGGCTTGTGTAGCTCGATTAAATTGGCTTTCCTGGTAGCTTTTCCCCCCAACCATTGCCCGGACAGCCCCATTGGGCGTCATGACAACCATGGAGATTTCGCTGGTTTTTAATTCTTTGCCCATCTCTTCCAGTAAATTCAGGGCAGCGTCCTCAGCCTTCTTTTGCATGGACAGATCAAGAGTTGTCACAACAACGAGGTCTTTATCAAAAGTGGCTACATAGTTAGAAATCGAGTCATAAACCCAGTCTGCAAAGAATTGATAGCCATTTCCGGTCGTGGGCGTTGGGATTTGCTGAACGCTTGCTTGACGCATATGTTCGTTAGCAGACTGGATATAGCCTGCTTCCTGCATTTGATCAAGGACAACTTTAGTACGGGCCCTTGAGCGTTCAGGATGGGTAGTTGGTGAGTATCGGGAAGGGGCTTTAAGCAAACCTGCAATGACAGCTGCTTCATATACAGAGATTTGGCGGGCCGATTTCTTGAAGTATTTATGAGCGGCCGCATCCACGCCATAAGTGCCGGATCCAAAATAGACGCGGTTCAGGTAAATGGTCATAATCTGATCTTTTGTAAAGCGCCATTCTAGCCAGACGGCCATGATCGCTTCTTGAATTTTTCGCCGTAAAGAGCGGTCATTATGACCATAAATCCCTTGCGTCATAAGGAAGTTTTTCGCTAACTGTTGCGTTATGGTTGAGCCGCCTTGAACCACGCGATCCGCTCGGTAGTTCGTATAGGCTGCTCGAAGCAGACCAATGATATCAACGCCAAAATGGCTATAAAAGCGGCGGTCTTCAATAGCCATAAGAGCCTGAGGAATATAAGGGGAAAGATCTTGAACACGGATCATATCCTCATACAAATCCCCGTAAGTTCCGATGACGGTTCCATCCTGAGTCATAATGGTAACACTGGGACGGCGCACTGTAGACTGAAGGCGGCTGATATCTGGTAAGTCATAGCTAAACCAAAGGACGATTAATCCCCCAAAGCACATAACCCAGATAGCCATTGTCAAAAATAGACGAAATATCACCCATTTTATAGAAACCCGCCGCTGTCTTTTTCTGGGGGGCTGTTGATTGCTTCCTGTCCCTCTGCGGCTTCCTCCGCCGCCACTTGATTTGCGTTTTGGGGTTGCCCTATTTTGAGGAGGGAAACGCTGGCTTCCTCCCCCCCTTGATAGAGTGGGACGTTCAAAACCAAAGAGGGAAGGGGGCCGTTTTACCACAGGTTACCTTCAATATATAAAACCTTTATCCTTTATAAACATATATTTTAAGAATAACTCATGAGGAAATCAATAGTTATAAATCAACTTTAATATTTGCAATTTCTTCTTGTTGGTTGATGATAAATTCTCCTGGAGAACTTAGGGACGCTTTTATATTCTCTTTATGTTTTCTATAAATATTTTTGTAAGTTGGCTGTTGTTTGTTCTGACTGGTAAATCAAAAATATCTTCTATTGGGCCTTCTATTATACCCGCACGTTTCCTTTATTTCTCCCTTTGTACTTTTGAAAGCGGCGCTTTATAGATAGGTTGGATGAAATTTATCGAGAACCCGTTTCTAGATAACTGAATCCGCCAGGACAAGGCAACCCTCCGGCGTTACCTCACAAAAACCGCCAGAAATGGTAAAAAATTGGCTGACCTGGCCATCTTGGTATAATTTCAGGGCGCCGTTGCGTAACATCGTCATAAAAGGCGTATGATGGTTCAAAACACCAAAATCACCGTTGGCTCCTGGCACAACGATCATTTCTACTTCTCCTGCAAAGACGACTTTTTCCGGGGAAATTAAAGATAGCTGCACCTTAAGCGCTCTCCTTCTGTAGTTTTTTACCTCTTTCAACTGCTTCCTCGATGGTTCCCACCATATAAAAAGCGGATTCGGGTAAAGAATCGTAGTCTCCGCTAACGATCCCCTTAAATCCCGCAATCGTTTCTTTCAAGGAAACAAAAGCCCCGGGCATTCCGGTGAAGACTTCCGCTACAAAAAACGGTTGTGATAGGAAACGTTGAATTTTACGGGCACGCGCAACCGTAACTTTATCGTCTTCTGATAGCTCATCCATCCCTAAAATAGCGATAATATCTTGAAGGGATTTATAAGATTGCAAGACCCGTTGCACCTCTCTCGCAACAGTATAATGTTCTTCCCCCACGGTGTGGAGATCCAGAATACGCGACGTTGAATCTAAAGGATCAACAGCTGGATAAATCCCTAATTCCGCAATCTGCCGGCTTAATACGGTTGTCGCATCTAAGTGGGCAAAGGATGTAGCGGGAGCCGGATCCGTCAAGTCGTCCGCTGGAACATAAATGGCTTGAACGCTGGTAATAGATCCGCGGGTTGTGGTGGTAATCCGCTCTTGCAATGCGCCCATTTCCGTCGCCAGGGTAGGCTGATAGCCCACCGCTGATGGCATACGGCCCAACAAGGCGGACACTTCTGACCCCGCTTGCGTAAACCGAAAGATATTGTCAACAAAGAACAAAACGTCCTTTCCTTCTTCATCCCGGAAATATTCGGCTACCGTCAAGCCGGACAAGGCCACTCGTGCGCGTGCGCCGGGAGGTTCATTCATCTGGCCATAAACCAAAGCTGCTTTTGATCCGCCGCCATCCAGGTTAATAACGCCTGATTCAACCATTTCACGATAGAGGTCATTTCCTTCCCGTGTCCGTTCACCCACCCCTGCAAAGACAGAATACCCCCCATGGGCTTTGGCCACGTTATTGATCAATTCCATAATCAGGACTGTTTTGCCAACGCCGGCGCCGCCAAAAAGCCCAATCTTTCCACCCCTCGAATAAGGCGTCAGTAAATCAATGACCTTAATACCTGTAACCAGGATTTCTGTTTCTGTAGATTGTTCAATAAAAGGAGGGGCTTCCCGATGAATGGGAAGGACTTTTACGCCTTGAATTGGCCCCCGGTCATCAATCGGTTCCCCGATGACATTCATAATCCGGCCTAAGGTTTGAGGCCCGACAGGAACGGTAATCGGCCCCTCTGTGTCAATAACATCTTGTCCACGGGCGATGCCATCCGTGGCATCCATGGCAATAGCCCGAACAAGGTTTTCGCCCAAGTGCTGGGCAACTTCCAAAACCAGCGTCTTATCTTTGTGCTTCACATGAAGGGCATTCAAAATAGAAGGAATCCGGTCTGGAAAATGAACATCAATAACAGCGCCCATCACTTGCGTAATTTTGCCGATGTTTAATCTCCCATCAATGGCTTTTAATTTCTGACTTGGCATATCCTTTTTCCTCTGTTTCAAATTAACCCAACTGTTTCATTATCAATACTTTTAACTCCTCGTCCTCGCGCGTAGGGGCGAAGCACCGAAGTCGAAGGATATGAATGGTTTTGCCCTTCGACTGCGCGACCACCTTTTCAAGCTGTTCGGCTCACGCGCAAGAGCGAACGGCAAGAGGTAAGTTACCTCACGTCGTAAAACGCGGCCAGCCCCCCCCCCGAGTGAGATGCTCCACAGATCCACAGACAGAAACCATCCTTTTCATTTATGATGGGTATATTCTTTTCTACATTGCTTCCGCAGCTGAAATAATCTCGATCAACTCCTTCGTGATATAAGCCTGGCGTGTCTGGTGGTATATGCGGCCCAGTTTTTGGATCATTTCCTGGGCATTACGCGTGGCGTTATCCATAGCTGTCATGCGTGCGCCCTGTTCACTGGCATTATTCTCTAAAAATACGCGGTAAATCTCCACGGCAAGATAGCGAGGCAAGAGATAGCCGAGCAGTGAATCAACGTCAGGTTCATATTCATAAAGAGCATGATGGTGCTGTTCAGGTTCAGCGAAGGAAGGAATACCTGGTTCTACCTTCCCATTCGCATGAAAGGGGATGAGAGAATGATGCGTCACTGTCTGGCGTAAAGCTGAGTGAAATACGGTAAAGAGAATAGAGGCTTCCCCGTACTCCTTATTGTTCAGCATCGTTTCAAGCCTGGTTGCAAAATCCAGCGCATCACCAAAGCTCTCGGTTGATTTTCCCCCTTTCAACTCGTGTCCATGGAGAACCGTTTCAATAATTAATTCCCCAAAATCATGGCGAAGCAGGTCGCGGCCTTTACGACCCAAACAGAAAACTTTAACGCCTTTCCCTTTTTCTTGGAGGGTGCGAATGACAGCTTTAGCCTTGCGGACAACAGCTCCATTAAATCCACCGCATAAGCCCCGGTCTGTCGTTACAACAACCAGCAAGTGAACGGGTAAATCTTGATGGCCTGTCAAAAGAAGGGGTTCTCTCGCCAGATCTTGCCTATTTTTTTTCAACAGGTGGCTCACCATTTCATGCATGGCCCGGTCATAAGGGCGCACGGCTTCTACCCGTTCTTGTGACCGGCGCAATTTTGCCCCTGCCACCATCTTCATGGCGGAGGTAATTTTTTGCGTAGACTTTACGCTTTGAATTCGGGTTCGCAAGTTCTTTAAGCTGGACATAAAATCCTCTTCTTTTTCTTTTGCCTTAGCGTGTGGTAAAAGATGCGCAGAAACTCGCCAGGAACCTGTCTAATTTTTTCTCGGATTCTTCACCTAACGCGCCCGTATTTCGGATATCATCAAAAACCTCCGGTTGATTAAGGCGCAAAACTTCCAAATATTCTTCCTCAAACACCAAAATGTCTTTCACAGGGATGGAATCCAGGTATCCCCTCACGCCAGCAAAAAGAGAGATGACTTGTTCTTCCATGCTTAAAGGGCTATATTGTTGTTGTTTCAACAACTCCGTTAAGCGCTCCCCTCGATTTAAAAGTTTTTGCGTAGACAGATCCAGGTCAGAGGAAAATTGCGAAAAAGCAGCCATTTCACGATATTGGGCTAATTCAAGCTTAATGCGCCCCGCAACTTGTTTCATCGCCTTCTTCTGCGCAGCAGACCCCACACGGCTTACAGACAAGCCAACATTAATGGCAGGACGGATCCCTTTATAGAATAACTCCGTTTCAAGAAAGATTTGCCCATCCGTAATCGAAATGACGTTGGTTGGAATATAAGCGGAAACATCCCCGGCTTGGGTTTCAATAATGGGTAAAGCCGTCAATGAGCCACTTCCCAGGGGCGTATCCAGCTTTGCCGCGCGTTCTAGCAATCGTGAATGGAGATAAAACACATCTCCGGGATAGGCTTCACGTCCTGGGGGGCGGCGCAAGAGCAGGGACATTTGGCGATAGGCCACTGCATGCTTAGACAAATCATCATAAATGATCAGGGCATGCATCCCGTTATCCCGAAAATATTCTCCCATTGCGCAGCCTGTATAAGGGGCAAGATATTGCATCGGCGCAGGGTCAGATGCGGTTGCCGCAACCACAATCGTATACTCCAAAGCCCCATTTTCTTCCAGCGTTTTGACAATTCGCGCAACAGAAGACCGTTTTTGTCCTATGGCTACGTAAATGCAATAGAGCTTTTGGGATTCATCATCCCCTTGATTGATTCCCTTTTGATTAATGATGGTATCCAAGGCAATGGCCGTCTTGCCCGTTTGACGGTCACCGATAATGAGTTCGCGCTGACCGCGCCCAATAGGAACCAGGCTGTCAATTGCTTTAATGCCTGTCTGCATCGGTTCAGAAACGGGCTGGCGCGCAATAATGCCGGGCGCTTTGACTTCAACTTGAGAATGTTTTACATTTTTTAAGGAGCCTTTGCCATCAATCGGGTTACCCAAACCATCTACAACGCGCCCTAAAAGACCCCGGCCTACAGGCACATCAACGATCTTTCGCGTTCGTTTGACCTGCTCCCCTTCTTTAATGTCCCGATCATTTCCAAAGATAACGATCCCGACATTATCAGATCCCAGGTTAAGGGCCATCCCCTTAATATCATTGGAAAATGTTACCAGTTCTCCGGCCTGGATGTTTTCAAGGCCATAGACACGGGCGATCCCGTCTCCTACGGCGACAACAATCCCGCTTTCCGCAATATCAGCTTTCAGGTCAAAGTTTTTGATTTGTTGCTTTAAAATAGCGGAGACTTCCGCAGCCCTCAGTTCCATTAGGCGCTTCCTTTCATCACTGTAGCTAATTGAGTGAGTTGTGTGGCCAATGTTGCATCAATGACCCGGGAACCAGCCCGGATCATGATCCCTCCCAGAACCCTAGAATCATTGGCAAAAGTTAAATTCAGCGTTCCTGGAAAAACTTTTTTCAATTTGTCTTCTAGCAACTCACTTTGAGAGGAGGTCAACCCATACGCTGAGATGACCTCAATCCGCTGTTCGCCCTTCATTTGAGAAACCAAACTTTGATAAATTTTCTCAATCCTGGATAGATAAGGGAGCCGATGAGCTTTGATCAGTTGCCTAATAAATGATTGTATGAGTTCAGGCGCCTTCAGCGCCGCGCAAATTTCTATTAAGGCTGCCGCTTGCTCGTCGCCACGGATTGTTGGGTTAGCTAATACTTGCCTCAAAACTTCTGAAGACTGGATGAATTTTTCTAAAGCATGCAGGCCCGATCCAACACTTTCCACTTGCCCTGTTTCCCGGGACAAACCAAACAAAGCGCTCGCATACCGTCCTGGCAAAGACGTCAAGATCCCTGATGTTAATGCAGTTTCCATAAGCTCTCGTCACACATGAACATCCCAGCCACGCCTGTCCTTGCGGCCTACAACATAAAGTAACTTACCCCTTACCGTTCCGTCGGCTTTCGCTTGCAAGGCTTTTAAAAGCTTGCAAGCTACGCGCGAGGTCGAACGGAAGGCGGGTTGTAACCTCTCTCTTCGTTCGCCTTGAGCATAGCAAGCGGTTTGAAAAGCCGGAGACTGAAGTCGAAGGGTTGCAGTTAAAATCCCTCCCTACCCTTCGACTTCTGCGCTTCGCGTCTACACTCAGGGTGAACGGAGCAGGAAGTTACTTATGGTCACCCCATTCTCCTGTCCTGTCTCTTATAGTGGCGCGTCTTGAGGTAAATTTCTACAAGATAATTTTAAGTTTTTGAAATCTCAAAAGAATACAATGGAGTTTTGAGGGATACCCCTCTTTAATCATCGTTTGAACGCAGCGCGTTTACCAGCACCACATCAGGAAGAACCGCCAAGGGCGCCCAGGAATTTTTCAATATCCCCATTATTAGCTTGAATGAGAGCACTGTATTCATCGCGGATGGTAACGCTCATACTAACCCCTTCCACCTTCACATCGTGGATTTTTCCATCCCTGACACGCCAGTCAACAGGCGTAAGAGGGCCACCTGGTTTTTGGATCGTACTGCTCACAATAACATGCTCGCCTTCCTGGCGGGAGCCTTTCACCTTAAACTCTACGCCCCTATATTCCTGAAAGCGGTTCGCATAAGATTTTTTAAGGCGGTTCTCAAATAGAGTAATAAACCGGGTTTGCTGCTCAGGACTCATAGAACTCCAATAACGTCCCATTACGAAATGCCCTATTTCCTGAATATCAAATCCTTCTTCCAGAAGGGATTGAAAACTGGATTCCAGCTGACTTTGCGGAACACCCGCTTCCGTTAGGGAAGTGATCGCACGGCGCCCTAAATCTTCTATCAAATCCTTTGGATCTGGTGTTATCGCTGATGTGGCTTGTAAAGGGACGCATTGGCCAAAATAAAAAACAGTCACGAATAAATAAAAAATCTTCTTAACCATTGTGTCTTCTTTCTCGTTGAAATCATCCCCATTAGATTAAGACTACAAGAAAGAGATTAACAAACAGTTATGACGTGCTTGATTCATCCTCCTTCTTAGTTTCTTCTGGAGTATGAGCAGATTTTAATTTTTCAGCCATATAGGCTTGACGCTGAAAATATATGCTGCGCATTGTAACATACATATCGAGAGAACTATTCCTTAAGTTATCAATAGTGTCAATAACCTTCTCACGTTGGCTTACCATAGTGGCTCCGTAGCGAACAGTCAACCAATAACGGTATTGACGATGGTGGCGGTTGTTGAGGTACATGTTGAGAGGATCTGCATAATAGTCACCTATGAACCCAATCGTGCCCCGGAAAGAGGAGGGACCAATCAGGGGCAGAACCAGGTAAGGACCGGTATCCACGCCCCAAGCCATCAAGGTCTGATTGAAATCCGTATCATACCGCGGGTACCCTAAATCGGATGTCACATCCACGAGGCCAAAAAGCCCAAAGGTTGAATTCATCAAAAGCCGGAATAAAGTCACCGTAGCCCGTTCCGCCTCCCCTTGCAGGATATGGTTCAAAAACCCAACCGGCGCAAATAAATTATCAAGGACATTCGTCACGCCATTGCGCACCGGCTCAGGCACTATGGCCCTGTAAATTTCCGCAACCGGACGAAGAATGACAAAGTCAAGGAGATCGTTGATGCCAAATATCAAGCGGTTGAAGGGTTCCAGCGGGTCATTAGGCCCGTCATCAAAAGAAGTTTTTTCATTGGTTGGGAGGGTCCCTGTCTTTTTAGTTATTCCTGAGTTTGCTTTTTGGTCCTCTTTGTGAGGTTTCATCTCCGGCTTGGCTTCATTAACAGGCAAACCTTGTGGAGCAGGGAGCGCCTCATTAAACGTATCTGCCATTGTTGGTAACACAGGAACCGATAATCCCAAAGCGGCCGCTATTAAAAATCGATATGGGTTCAATTTTGACTGCATTCATTAAGCCCCTGCACTGATTGCTTCTATCCTCCTCTTGACTTTACCTTCTGTTTGTTCCGATTTCACTTAAAAAATCTACAATTTTTACGATTATTTGCTATCTTTTTTGAATAACCCTGAAAAATAAGAGGAAATTTATGGATACCGGGTTTTGGATTGATATAAACCCAACCGTGACAACGTTGCCTCTTTAACTGGCTAACCAACATCTTGTATAAGTCCGTCAAGCTAAAACTTCCAGATCAAGCTGTTCGGAGGGATGCCTCGAAGCCATCATTAAAAATGTGAGAAGAGCTTATATATGGGGTATTCCTTAAACAAGAAAAAAGAGGGCGCCAACAAAAAAAATTATGGGTTCCCTGTTCATCCTCCTTCTCACCCGCCTATTCCTTTCCCAACCCCTCAAAATCCCCATCCAAAACGCATCAAAATTGGAGAATGGCTGGTTTCCCAAAAATGGATCACGCCAGATCAGCTCAAGGTCGCCTTAACGGAACAGACACGCCGTCCTCACCGTTTAGGTGAATTACTCCTGGATTTCGGGTTCATTTCCCCTGATCAACTTTTGCAAGCCTTGTCCACTTTATCAGGCTTGCCTTCTGTGTCGCTTGCTCATCAAATTCTCGACTTGTCGCTTGTTCACCAGGTTCCCCTGGAGGTAGCCAGACGGTATCAACTTATTCTTTTTCAACAGGATGAAAGCGACGCCCACATTGCTATGGCTGATCCGGAAGATCTTTTAGCGCTCGATAAAATACGTTTATTATTGGGTACTCAAATCCTGCTCACCCCCTATCATGCAACAAGGGGAGACATCGCTCATGCTTTAGAGATCTATTACCCCCAGCCCATCGTGGATACGCATGAGGGAGAAGTGGTCCGTCTGGTCAATGATATGATTCTGGAAGCTGTCCGTTTAAAAGCTTCAGATATCCATTTGTCGCCGACTGCCTATCGCATTGACGTCCATTATCGTCAAGATGGCCTCATGCGCTTGGCCCATACCCTCCACAAAGAAAGATGGCTTGCTATTTCCGTCCGGCTAAAGATTATGGGAAGCCTGGATATTGCGGAATCCCGCCGTCCCCAAAATGGGCGTTTTAGTTTAACTTTAGGGGGACGCGAGATTGACTTTCGCCTCTCCTGCCACCCAACAATCCATGGAGAAAACCTGGTTTTGCGGATTTTGGATAAGACTCAGTCCTTGCGCACGCTGGATGCGCTCGGGTTTGAGGCGCTGGATATTGAAACCATAAAGCGCCTGGTGCAGCTTCCTCAAGGCATGATTATTTTGAGTGGTCCAACGGGCGCTGGCAAAACAACCACGCTTTACGCGCTTTTGAGCCATATGGACGCTTTAACGCGAAACATTATGACGCTGGAAGAACCTGTTGAATATTACCTCCCTCATATCCGCCAAACTGAAATTCGAGAAGGGGGGCCTTTCCGGTTTGGAGAAGGGATGCGTTCCCTGTTGCGTCAAGACCCTGATGTGATTTTTATCTCTGAAATCCGGGATGCTGAAACCGCCCAAATGGCTTTACGGGCAGCGATGACCGGGCATCTGGTTTTAGGTACAATCCATGCGCGGGATAGCTTTACCGTGCCCCAACGTTTATTTGATTTAGGAATTTCTCCCTCCCTTTTAAGCGGCAATTTAGTTGCCAGCATGGCTCAACGCCTGGTTCGCCGGTTATGTGAAACGTGTCGTCAGCCCAAGATCATAACTTCCGCTGAACGAAAAAATTATTCCCTTGCCAAGTCAGCTACCCATGTATATCAAGCTGGCAGCTGCGCCCTTTGTCGTCAAACAGGGTATTGCGGCCGTGAGGCTGTTGCGGAACTGGTTCTGTTTGATGAAGGCTTCTCTACCCTTATTGCGGAAGGAGGCGCAGAAATTCCTTTACGCAAAGCAGGGAAATGCCGGGGGCTTCCTGCATTGCGGGATCGAGGTATCGAAAAAGTCCTGGCAGGAAAAACAACTTTTTTTGAGATTGATCGCGTCATGGGAATATCCGTATAAATGCCCTTATATGCTTATAAAGCAATAACATCTCTTGGCGCTCGCCACTCCGGCCATCGGTTTGCCGCTTCAACAGATGCTATTTATACTTCGCTGAAGGAAGAAGGGTTGCTCTTAACCAAGTGCCAGCAAAGTAAGGCTGGCCATTTTTTACCACGTATCTCTTCTCAATTTTTCCAAGGAACCTTTCAAAAAATCCCAAGAATATGGCTTATTGATTTTTGCCATCACATGGCCCAGCTGGATGAAGCAGGGGTAGCCCTCGATGGCGCCCTCCATGACTTAGCCTTGTCTTCATCCCATCGAGGTTTCCGGACCCTCTTGCATATCATTCACAATGATGTACAAGCCGGCATTCCTTTATCCGAAGCCTTAGGGAGGCATCCAAAAGTATTTGACCGTATTTTTCAAACACTCATCAGCGCTGCTGAACAAACGGGCGCTTTTGCGCCCCAATTTCGCCACCTGGAAGGGCATTTGCGCCACCTTGAAACCATGAATTACCAAATTCGCAAGGCCATTCGGTCTCCCCTCATTTTACTCGGGCTTATGATTGTCTTAATTCTGGTTATGATCGATTTCGTTATTCCCAATATGGCCATGCTCCTTGCATCTCTCGGTTTAAAAGAACTGCCCCTGTCAACGCGCTTGTTGATGCATATTGCCCCCGCTTTAGCTTATTTTCCTTTCATATTATTAATCCTTGCGGGGGTCTTCGCCATCGGTTATATCCTTCCTGCTTCCCGGTATTATCTAGCCCGCTTTGCCTTAACGGTTCCTCTTTACAGATCTTTATCGCTGACCCATTTCTGGCATGTTTTTAGTGTTATGATTGGAGCCGGTATTGATTTGCTATCTTCTCTCTCCCAGGCGGTGCAGGTGATTCAGAATCCATACCTGCGGGACCAGCTCACCTCTCTATCCACCAAAATTATAGCCGGAGCGGGGTTATCGGAAACCTTCTCCCAAGAAAAGGCGCTTGTTTCTCCCCTGATGGTTCGTTTATTAAAATTAAGTGAGCAAACAGGACGCTTGCGGGAGTTAATTCCTCAAGCTGCATCTCACTACCAAAGCCAAACCTATCGCCAGGTTGAAACGATGGTCTCATGGCTGGAACCGCTCCTGATCTTAACCATGGGCGGACTCATGTTATGGATTGTATTAGCGGTCATTGTGCCATTCTATGGAACGCTTGGAAGCTTATCATGACCATCTTTATCCTTGGTGAAAATTATATTGTTGAAAATGACCATAAAATCCCTGACCTCTCTATTTTTCTCAACAATCTCTCCTCCAAAACAGAGATTACGCTTATCTTAAAAACCTATGATGCCCTTTATCATCTCTGTCCCATCCGAAAAGCCGTTCCCTATTTAAAATCAGCTGAGTTTTCACCGGATTATTGGGTAGGAGAAAGACGTCTTTCTAAAGGCCGTACGCTCGTAGGTGGCGTTGTCCCTTCTGTTTTTATGCGGGAAATGATCCGCCTTCTTGCTGAGCGCTCTTTTGCCATAAAAGGAGTTTTCTTATGGGCGGATTTGGTGACTCAAGCCTATGGCGTCCTCCCCTCGGGATGGACCCTCATTTGCCATGATCAGTATCTCCTGATTTGCCATGACGGGATTTTACGGATCAGCCGTCCTTGTTATCTGCCGCTTGCGCAAGAACTACCCGCAATTTTACGCTATCTCAGGCGGTTTGGGTATCAGGAAGAAACGCCTCTCACCTTGCTCGCCGCATCCATCTTTACAGATATTTCACTCCCCTTTGTTCACCAGGAGATTCGCATTCCTCATGATTTTTCTGTGGGCGGTTTTACCCTTCAGATTCCAGAACTTGTCCCCTTTCAGCGCCTTTACGCCTGGCCGCGTAAGATACGGAAAACCGCTTATGCTATGGCTTTTTTAAACATTCTTGGAATCTCCTGTTTGAGTTGGGAAATAAAGGTTATGTCGGCAACAGAATATACCCTGAAGGACGATATGAACAGGTTACCAATAGCAGATGCGCTAGATGAAACAAAAATGGAAGCTTTTGCGGCTTACCGCCGTTTGTCCAAAGATCGGCCAGACCCCCTTTCGCTTCTGCGGCAGCTCATTCCTTTACTCAAAGAAGAAGCGGTTGCCACCTATCTCCACTGGACAGCTACTCCCCTCAATCTCACTCTTCATTTAGAGCTTAAGCCTTCTACAGTTGTTGAGCAACTTCTGCTCATTCTTCGATCCCGATTTCAAAAGCATCTGCTGACCTGGCAAGCTGATGAAGAAGAACCCCTGAAAGGGACATTGATTATTGTAAAACAGGAAAGTTAATGGCTTACGCCTATTTCCATAGAACAAAAACGAGTCTGCTCATATGCAGCTTCTCCTTTGCTTTCATAATCACCCTCGGCTTTTATACAATCCGTCTTTATGAGCAAATTGAGAATCTCCACCAGCGCTTATCGTCCTTGAGGCGTCTCGCTGTTCGATCGCAAGAAGCAGCAGCTTTCATTCAGTCCCACCGGGAAGACTTTGCCGCCTTTGAAACATGCGGGTTTGAACGCTTCCTCGCCCCTGAAGCCCTTCAAAATTCTCTTCGTCATGCCGTTGAATTCGGGTCTGTTTCTTCTTTGGATGAAAAAATCAAAAACAATAACGTGGTTGTTCAAGAGGTTTCTTTCTCGATTCCTTGTTTGCAAGACCGGGATATTTTTGAACTTCTCGATCAGTTAATCAATCAGGGCCCTGGAGTTTTTCAAATTCAAGCCCTAACAATTAACCGTGTCAGTTCTTTAAGTGAAGAGATGCTGGAAAAGATTGCCACCGGAAAACCTCAAACTTTATTTGATGGAAAGATTACCGCCGCATGGGTTCATCGATAAAGGTTTTTATGTGTTGTTTTGTATGCGGCGTAGCGAACGCTTCAGATCTTTGCATAATGCTCAGTCCCGCAGAAGAAGCGGCTCTGATGCGCGCGCAAGAGCAGGCCCGCAAAAGCGGCGGACAAGCTAAAAATCCTCATGCCTTACGCCTTGATGGTATTATTTATACCCATCAGAAATCCTGGACTATATGGCTCAACGGCCGTTCCATCAAAGCGGGGGAATTCGTGGATGCTTTTCGTATTTTAAATGTAACGCCAGAATCTGTTGAAGTGATCTGGATTCCCAAGGCAGATCAGCGCCATCAACTTTGCCTCAAACCAAATGAGGTATTCCAAACCACAAATACGCTTCCTTAACTGAATGGCTATTTACCTCTTCCACGCAAGGGAGGGGTATAAGGGCATTACTGAGGATATTTTGCTAATTTTAATCCTAAACGCTCAAAAAGATGCCGGGATAATTCTAAAGTTTGCGGATTCGTACCTTGTAAGCGAGGGATAATATCTTTTAAATAGGGGTCCTTCGGATCAAGCAGGCTTGGAACATATTCCCAATGCGCGCCACTCAACATGGCTTTTCCTTTCCCCACAGAGATCTCAATAATGGCTGGCTTTAAACCGAAAGCCGTTTTGTAGCTTGCCAAGACAACTGTATTTGGTTTTGCTTGCGCATCCATAAAACACCCTCCTCCATTATAAAAGGCATAAAATTGAGAAGACTTTGCAAATGGGCTGCCTGCATTCCAGTGCAGGTGGGCTATCCCGCACCCCGAATAGGAATGCTCATCATAAGCTGCTAAAGTAGGCCCCTCTACTGTACCGGGGAAGAATTTCAGCTCGCGCTCGCCAACAATTTCTAAGGGGGTATTCATAGCAAAATTTACACGCTCGCCTGCGTAATAAGCGCCTGCGCAAAAACCGAGATAGGTTCCGCCATTTTCTACATACTTGCGGATTTTATCATTGCCATGAGGACTCAGGTTTTTTAGATAGAAAAGATCTGACCCTCCTGGCATAATAAAAAGAACCGCTTTTTCTTCCCATGTCCCTTGTTTAATTTGGAGAGGGGTCATTTCTTCAATGTCATAATGAGAATCAAGTAAGCTTTCTAACGTATATTTAGTATGCAGAAGAGAGACGTTAGAGGCTCCCGGGCCTACATATAGAAAAATCTTATTTTTTTCTGTAAAAGTTTTTTCTGGCATACCTGAGCCTAAAATTCTCTATCCTATTGCGCCGACCACAAGAAGCCCCCTGGAAAGGTTTCCTTAAATGCTCAACCTCTTGTAAACCAGAGTTTTAATAGGAAGTCACGCCTTATTTTTGAACCTGCTGTCTCGCTGGAGAGTAGACCAGCGGCGCTTCCCCGCTAGTCCCTCGCAAAACGGTGCGTGAACCTCTCAATTCACACCGCTTCCATTAGGCAAACGCTCCTATCATCCCTATTTTCCAGTGAGCAAACAGGTGCGGCTCTCTTTTTGCAATCCTCTGCACAAAGATGCCTGCTCTTGCTTTGTGGCCTTTAAACTTTCTATACTTGGCTTTAGCCCATGCAACGAGGGTTTTGTTGAAGCGCCTCAGAACAGAACTTAATTCTGAACGACAGTATCCGCCATAGTACTCGATCCAACCCCTGAGAACTGGATTATACATGGTCGCAATCTCATTCAGACTCAGGTCTGTCCTGTTGCGAAGCCCCCTTGCTCGTGTCTTTGCTCGCATTGATTTCTGCGCCGTTTTACTGACGCCAGCTGTAAAGCTTACAAACATCTTATTTTGTTTGCTGTTCTTTACCCTTCGCCGGCGAAACGTATATCCCAAAAAGTCAAACTCTGTTTGAGGATACGTCCCTTTCCGATTTTCATCTTTGCAGTAAACAATCTTCGTTTTCATCGGATGCAGTTCCAGTTTACACTCTTCAAGACGTTGTTTCAGTTCAACTAATAATCGTTGAGCTTCTTGTTCCGTTCGACAATGTAATAGACCATCGTCTGCGTACCGACACCAGGGAACCGTTGGGTGATGGCGTTTCATCCACACATCAAACACATAGTGCAAAAATAAATTACTCAAGACGGGGCTAATCACTCTTCCCTGGGGCGTACCCCTGGTTCTTTCAACCAGAGTCCCATCAGCTAATTGCAAGGGAGCCTTCAACCACCGCTCAATGTAGAGTATGATGCACTTGTTATCTGTATGCTTCATGACCGCTTTCATCAACAATTCATGATCAATATTATCGAACAAACCCTTGATGTCGTACTCCAAAATCCAGTTATACTTCCAACACCTTTGGCGCGTTACTCCCACAGCTTCAAGAGCCGACTTGTTCGGCCGATAACCGTAGGAATCTGGTAAAAAGTACGGCTCAACGGTTGGGTCAAACATAAGTTTGATCACCATTTGAGCGATTCTATCGGATACCGTTGGTATCCCTAAAATGCGCTCGCCTCCCTGTTTCTTGGGTATGGGCGTCGCTTTCACCGGTGGCGGAAAATAACTCCCCGTACAGATTGTCTTTCAAGTTCAGGTCAAAGTCTGCTAAGGACTGTCGATCTACACCTACGCCCCCCGCATTTGCTTTGACAAGTTTATAAGCCTCTACCACCAAATTCTTGGAAATGATAAAGGGTTTTGTCTTCACCAAAATATCCTCCTCTCGCGAGTTGAATTTTAATTAGACCGCCTAACGCAACCCCTTCGCTCCATCCCCATTACAGGGACTTCCTCACTACTACGAGTTGCTCCGCCCCAGTTCCTTGCATCGGTACTCTCACCCTTATGGTTCTGCCACTTGGGTTTCTCCTTTAACATCAAGGCGACTGGTTCCCGCAGTTCCCTAGAAAAGCCCAGACCAGACTCACGCCACCTATACGCCGGACACCACCTGCACAGTAATCAGGTTGCCTGCAGATTGATCCTGGGGTAGTAGTAAGAACCCAGTTTCGATGTCATGTCTACTGTTAACGACGCTTCAACGATGGTTCAGGTTTATTCGTCTTTCTGATCTCTACCTGCCAAATTTACTTCTGGCTTTTCCTCAATGCTCATGACCATCACTCTTAATGAAAGCCACTTGAGGTGGTTTGAAGCCTCCTCCTGAAAGGCGACTCCGAAGGGACAAATCCTTCATCTTTTCTAAAGCTTTTGCACAAGTTCTTAGGTCATTTAACCCTCCTTCTTGTGCGCCTACGGCGCACCGCTACCCGTCAGTTTTGAGGGGGGGAAGATAATATGATAGAATGCCAATTAAGAGCAAAAAAAATCAGTTCTTAATAAAATCAAAAGGTTAAAAGTTTTTAGTTTTCTACAGAAAGATCGTCCTGTTTACAAATAACTGTTTTTAGAGAGAAATTTTTAGCTCTTAATTGGCATTAGAAGACTCCTGAACCGGCTCACAAGAAAGGAGGAAGAGATGTGTAGATCCCATCTCTCACTTTTTAAGCGGGGCTTACGCTTTCTGCGAAGATACTGTTTCCTTGATAAAACGCCACAATCTCTATGGATTTATACAAACTAATGGATGGTAAGAGCCAGACCTCAAAGGCGTACAGTCTTCGGCATTATCCCCAATGAAATAAGAATTTTCGCGTGAGTTAGAACGGTCAACCTCTTTTGGGGCATCTGGTTACGCCTTTCCCTAAGAAATGCGCAACCTAATATTTTTTAACCCATGCAAATCCGACGCCTGTATTTTGTAATTGCTCACCCCCCCTAGTGTAGCGATGCGGATTTACCTGTGGCAAAA
>CAYRJJ010000010.1:119-18265 GCA_964424515.1 uncultured Candidatus Finniella sp.
GTTCATCCCCTGAGGACGTATCCGGTTCATCCCCTGAGGACGTATCCGGTTCATCCCCTGAGGACGTATCCGGTTCATCTCCTGAGGACGTATCCGGTTCATCCCCTGAGGACGTATCCGGTTCATCCCCTGGTTGCGTATCCGGTTCATCTCCTGAGGACGTATCCGGTTCATCTCCTGAGGACGTATCCGGCTCATCTCCTGAGGACGTATCCGGTTCATCTCCTGAGGACGTATCCGGCTCGTCCCCTGAGGACGTATCCGGTTCATCCGGCGGGATTGCCAGTTCTCTTGGTCTATGAGGCATACAGGGTTTACATACCGTTTGCTTATGCGCCAAAACAGGCTGGGCACAGACAGGAATAGCAATGACCGGAATAGCGCAAACACGATGCCCGCACACGGCCCGCATGGTGAGGCATTTACTTTGCTTCAGTTTTTCGTCAATGGCGGCAGGCGTCATACCCCATTGCTTCATTCTCCCGGCCAGCTCGGCGGGGCTGATTATTGCAACAGGAGATTGAGGGGGAAGTCGAAAAAGGGCGTCCGCTGAAAAAATTTCTTTTCCCAGCGCCAATGACATCAAGCAGAGCCGTAAAAGCGCTTTTCCGGATCTGTTGGCTTTCGTCTCTTGATCATCATCCACCATCGTTTATCCAAAAGTAAAATTTCCCCTGGCAGGTTATATACTGATCACATTTGAAGATACTTTCCTGCTATGTGCTCGCCTCTTGCAATAGCTGAATTTTTGTTACGTCATGGCAAGAAGCGCAGCAACAGGACAATCCAGGCATCTTCACGTCCATTGAGCGTCCATAAGCTATCCTGTCAAAATTCATGCCATCCTCATTTCCAGGCGGAGCCTACTATCTATTGACAGGATTTAATTGTTCTTCAGGCGTTCCAGGCGCGCCGGGCACAAGCGAAGGATAAACCTGATTGCCCTGAGATCCCAGATTAGAGGTCATGTTCGGCGCCGTTGGAATAAGTCGAGCAGGTAGCTTGACTTCATGATGCC
Organism: uncultured Candidatus Finniella sp.; assembly: GCA_964424515.1. Lineage (GTDB taxonomy): Bacteria > Pseudomonadota > Alphaproteobacteria > Paracaedibacterales > VGCI01 > VGCI01. The sequence continues at coordinate 1,138 of CAYRJJ010000010.1, forward strand.
GACCTTGATAACCGCTTTTATTACCTGAGGTTTTGAGCGATGATGCTGAACCTTTATTACTTGGGGGTGGCGGCGGTGGCGGGGGGACTTTTCCTGCTGCTGACGGAGGCGCCGGGGGTTCCGCTGGCGCTTCCTGCTCTGCTCGTTTCTCAACTGGCGCTACGGCTGGCCTTGCCGCTACGGCTGGTTTTGCCCTTTGGGGAGACTGTGGGTGCCCTTGCGCCGCGTCCATGGCGCGCGCTTCAGCTTTAATGTCCCTCTTTTTAACCATATCCGTATGCGGGTTCAGATTATCTTTCTCGTCTTTTTCCGCTTTAACGCTTGGATCGTGCACCCAATTGCCTAATTCCTTGAAATATACCTTGCCCTTCAGTTCTTTCCCCCACTCACCTTCTTTCTTTTTCGGATCAGGGCTGTGCGGATTCGCCCTTAAATAAATATGCCGCGGCAAATCCTTTAAATCAGCGGCAAGTTTTTCCTGTTCAGCGGTAGGAAGAGGGTGAAGGGACTTAGCCCCAGGCTTATGGTGGTGAGAGGCCGCCGTATCAGGCGCCGGTTCGCCAGATGATTTTCCTTCCGCTTCTTCATCGTGTTTACCGGCATGCTGGTTACAAGGCGTGCCGGGACCAGCTGGAATCAATACCCATCCAGTCACGCCACCACAGGGGCAAGGCGGGCAGTGAGAAGGAGCCTTTTCGGCGTTATGAGCATGGTGGGTCGGCGCAGGAGGCTGCGTTGTTGCTTGACTCGCCTGGATGGGGTTCAGGCTAACGAGCGCAATGCTGGCTAATAATGATTTCTTTAACATGCGAAATAACTCCCTTCTATTCATCGTTCAATGTCTTATTGTCATTGATAAGGGATTAAATTTTTATTAATATGATTGATTTTTAGGTAAAATATTTTTAGTCACAGCGTCTGCATATTTTGCTGGTTATGATAGAAGACTCCTGAACCAACCCACAAGCAAGAGGGAAGAGATGCCAGACTTTAAAAATTCCCTGACAAGCGGGTATAGCGTCTTCCTCGATGCCCCGTTTACTCAAGTTCAGACAAATGTGAAGAAAAAATGGTCGGAACGGCGGGATTTGAACCCACGACCCCTATCCCCCCAGAATAGTGCGCTACCAGGCTGCGCTACGTTCCGACATATCCTTCCAAAATATACCCATCCCCCAAAAGGATTGCAAGGGCTTAACCACTTGATACAGGGAAGCCACCTCATGAAAATCCTTGAGATAAGAGACGCGTATATCTTTAAATCCGCGAAGAAAGCCAAATAGCGGTTCGAGAGATTTTTTTAATGGCTGTCGTTAGCGCTGCATAAGCTGGAGCGTTACGGCCACCCAAATGAATGGCTGTTTCTTTATGGGCAATTTCGTCTTGACGGCATTGTTCAATGAGTTCCGCCAAAGGAACGTTTATGGAATGCGCATTTAAAGGAGGGATCCCGGAGTCAATGGGGCTTTCCAGGCGTTTCAATTGGCTTTGATAATGGCCGTCAATCACTTCTTCAACGGCAATGGTACACGCATGGGCGGCTTTTTCGCCCATCATTGCCGTCAGCATGCCAAGGGCATAGCCCCCCACATGCCATAAGGGTTGAAGAATGGTGGGGCGAACTTGATGTTCAATGATTAAGCGGTTAAATTTTTGAAGGTGTTCGGCTTCCTGGGCCGCCATCTCTGTCAAGGCCTCTTCCGCCGGAGTTCCTTTTAAAATAGCTAATTGGCCTGCGTAAATTCGAGCGGCCCCGTATTCTCCCGCCTGATTGACACGGATCATGCTTTTGACCTCGTCGCTGATTGCTTTTTTGCCAGCGCTTACCGTTTCATTTTGCGTTTGATGGTTCCGAGCGTGTATTGAGTTCATACGAGCATTTGCCCCCTTACCTTAATCATACCACTCAACCCTTTTAAAAGGGTTACTTTTTCTTGGAGTTTTATAGGGAATATTTGAAAGATAAGATTACACGGGGCTAATTATTATTTTTATTATCATAGCCCCTGACACTGTGTAGCAAAAAAGAACGGTAGGTTGCAATGTAAATCTTAAAAATAATTTTATGAAAAAGGGAAAATTTGGTTTTGAACCCTTTTGGGAAAGTTCTTAATTAATTGAAAAATATAGTAAAAATATTAAAAATATGATTTTGCGACAAAAGAACGCATATAAATTTTTAGCTGATTTAGTGAATACAGCAAGGAGTGCAGGAGCCTATCGCCGTCCGAAAAGCTTTTCAATATCATGACGGTGGAGTTTTATATAAGTTGGGCGCCCATGATTGCATTGGCCAGAGTAAGGCGTCGCTTCCATCTGGCGCAAGAGAGCATTCATTTCCTCAATTGATAGGTGACGCCCGGCCCTTACGCTATTGTGGCACGCCAGCGTCCCTAAAATTTCATTCAGTTGTTCAGACAAACTTAAGGTTGCGTCTATATCCTGAATTTCAGCGCCCAAGTCTTGAATAAGCTGTTTCCAATCCGCTTTAACCAGTAAAGCGGGCACTTCCCGCACCATGATGGCTGTAAGGCCAAACGCCTCTATAATCAGTCCAAGTTGAGCAAGGTCAGGTATGCGGGAGAGAATGGCCTTCAAGGTTTGTTCGGGAAGATCGACAACCTCCGGCAACAGCAATGCTTGTCGTTTAATGCCATGGGAGTCCTGTTCACGTTTCATTTTTTCATAGACCAACCGTTCATGGGCCGCATGTTGATCGACAATCACAAGGCTATCTGCTGCTTCTGAGAGGATATAAGCGCTATGAATTTGGGCGCGCGCCAGCCCGAGCGGATAATCCTCAGAAGGTTGGGGAGCTAGTTCGGGGGTTGGGGCTGATGTTACAGGGGCTGCCTGGTAGGATGCGATCGTTTCTGCCAAACCTGGCGCCAGGCGCCGTTCTGGAAAAGCAAGGCGCGGAGCGGGAGCGCCAGAACCCGGAAGAGAGCGCCCTGAATATGTCTTTCCCGACCATGCAGAAGGAGACGGCATGGGAGAGGAAGGGCGTTGAAACGCCGCAACCGCATCCTGAGCGATGGCGCTTGAGGTGCGATGGGCCGCTTCATGTAAGGCATTCTTCAGGGCGCTCATGAAAACGCCCCGTACCAGTCCTGTATCCCGAAAGCGGACTTCAGCCTTGGCGGGATGGACGTTAATATCAACTTCCGCCGGATCAATTTCAAGGAATAGGGCCAGAACGGGATGACGGTTGCCCGCCAGGAAATCCTGATAAGCCATGCGAACCGCGGCGGACAGGACTCTATCCTTTACAGGCCGCCCGTTGACAAACAAGTATTGGGCCGCTGCATTGCTGCGGTTAAAAGTGGGAACGCTGATGTATCCTTTCAAGGTTAGTCCTTCCCGTTCCATCAAAACAGGAGAAGCATTTTCTAAAAAATCTTTTCCAAAAATAGAAGGGATACGATCCTTGTTCGCTCCATAAGAAAATACTTGACGGTCCCCATCCATTAAAGAAAATTGAATTTCAGGATGAGCCAGCGCTAAACGGTTTAAAATATCGACGGCATGCGACAGCTCCGTTGTTGGGGCTTTCAGGAATTTCAGGCGGGCAGGCGTTGCATAAAAGAGATCCCGCACCTCAACACGTGTTCCAAAACCAAAGGAGGCCGGGGCTAATTCTCCCTTCTTCCCTCCTTCAACGGATAAACGCCAGGCTGTGTCAGCCTTTACGGTTCGGCTGGTGATCGTCAAACGGCTCACGGCCCCAATAGAAGGAAGAGCTTCCCCCCGGAAGCCCAAGCTTCGGATATTAAATAAATCACAGTCCGGGATCTTGGATGTGGCATGGCGTTCAACGGCGAGCATCAGGTCATCTTGAGGCATGCCATGGCCATTATCCGTGATGGAAATGAGCGTGCGGCCCCCTTCCCGAACAACAATATCAATTTTTGTGCTGCTTGCGTCAATGGCGTTCTCCACCAGCTCTTTAATTGCCGATGCGGGGCGTTCAATAACTTCGCCTGCCGCAATCTGGTTGATTAAAGTTGGGTCGAGAAAGCGAACCGTCATACTGAGAAGCCCAAGTAGCGTTGAGCCAGTATTTTGCCTTCCTCAACTGCTGGCTGGTCAAACGGATTGACGCCTGAAAGATGCGCCATAGCCAGGGTTTCAAGCATATAATGCATCATTAACCCTCCTAATATTTTTTCATCAAGGCTTTGTAAATGAATAACCCGGGTGGGGCAGTGGTGGCGGCGCAAGGTGTCGATGGTGGCTTTTTGTTCAGCCATCATCAGTTCTCCCATTGTTTTCCCTTTCAATAAGTCAACGGCGGGATGGCCGACAGACGGTAAAGTAACCTTAAGGAAATCATCTTTATGATCCAGGGTGATAACTGTAAAAAACTTATCTTGCGGGCCATCAAGATAGAGCTGAAGTTGAGAATGCTGGTCTACCGTTCCCAGCGCTTGAATGGGCGTTACCCCCTGACGGTTATTGTTTTTATCCTTTTTTCCCAAACTTTCGGCCCAAAGTTGGCGAAACCATACAGTAAAGGTATTTAAACGGTCAATGTACGGCATAAGAACTGTTTGCGTTATGCCAGCCTTCGCCAAAGTAAGATGGGCAAGAGCGCCTTGAAGCGGCTGGCACTCTTCTGTTTTTTTTGCTGCTAAAGTAGCCGCAAGACACTCGCGGGCGCCTTTTCGTACCGCTTTGGCGTCAATTCCGGCAATCAGAGCGGGTAACATGCCGACAATGGTGAAAACAGAAAAGCGGCCGCCAATATCCGTTGGATGGTCCAGGCACGGAAGGTTATAAGTTCGGGCTAAGTGGCGGATACCATTCTCAAGAGGCTCACTCACAATGAGGAAGTGGTCTTTCAGTTGGCTTTGTGAAAGGGTTTGGCGCCCATGTTGGAGACAGACCAGCAGTTGCATAAGGGTCTCCGCTGTATTTCCTGATTTGGAAATCGCAATGACCGCGGTTTTTTCAAAAACGAGCGTTGAAAGCAGGTTTTGAATCGTATGGGGGTCAATATTATCTAAAAAGTGAAAACGAGGGAGCTTGTTCACCGGGCTTCGCAAGGCCAGGAGCGTTTGCCCGCCAAGGCTTGAACCCCCTGTTCCCAAAATGACGATATCCTGGAAATCTTGAAAACGCTTAACAATAGGCCCCAAGTCTGCCACAAGATCATCAGATTGAATTTGCTGGAAAAGAGGAAGCGTCTGGTTCAAAGACTGTAAATAGGACAAAGTCTCAGGGGCTTCGATAAAGGCAGGAAAACCATCCAGGTTCTGGGTGAACAGGTCATTTTGGAGAACCACGGCGTTCATCTTTTTATGGATAGGTCCTTACGGGTTTCTTTATTTTTATCCAGGCTGGAGAGCATGCATTCAGCTTCCAACTTTTTTTCTTTTGCCTTGTATCCTTCAGGATAGATGGCCATAATGGCCACAGGATTTTTGGATAAGATGGACTTCGCCGCTTCATGGACCTGGCTGGCTGTGACAGCATTTATTTGATTGGGCCAACTTTCAACTTGTTCTACAGTAAAACCAACGGCTAAACGCGTGAAAGCCATAACGCTGCTGCTATTTCCATCTCGCGCATAAGCAAGTTCAGCGAGGAGGTCACGCTTTGCCCGGCGGAGCTCCTCCGCTGTAATACCGTTCTTAAGGATATCACGAATGTGTTTGCCAACCGCCATTTTCAGAGAACCGAGATCACTGTTTGGCGCAAGGGTTGCTGAAAAGGCAAATGTTTCCGGATCATAACCATCATTGTCATAGGAACAAGTCGCACTCACAGCAACCTTTTCTTCTTCCACCAGGTTCCGGTGGAGACGGCTGATATCATTACCTCCCAGAACTTGAGCCAGGACAATCAACGGATAATAATGTTCAGCATGAGGTCCCCGATGACTGGGCGCAGCATAATTCCAGTTGATATTGACCTGGCTAATACGGGGATTTTCCTGCTCTAAAGTAATGGTAACATTCTTATGGTCTGGCTCAGGTATTCGATGCCGTGGGGGTAAAGGACGGGAAGGAATGCTTCCAAAATGTTTTTCTACCATGGGTTGTAGCGTTTCCATGGTGACATCTCCCGCTATCACCAAAATGGCATTATTAGGCGCATACCATTTTTGATAATGCTCATAAGCCGCATCACGGGTATAAGCGGCAATATGGTGTGGATAACCAATGGCCGGGATTCCATAGGGATGATACCAGTAAGTCGCCCGTAACAAGGCCTCATAAGCCACGCCAAACGGATTGTTATCCAGGCGCATCAGACGCTCCTCCAGAACAACTTTCTGTTCCGCCAGGACTTCCTTGGGATCCATCACCAAATTTTGCATGCGATCAGCTTCCAGCTTAAGATAAAAATCCAGGAACTCAAGGGCGATGTCACAGGTATAGGCTGTTAAGTCAGGCGTTGTGAAAGCATTGATGATTCCCCCATTGCTGGAGATAATTTTTTTGAATTGATCGGCTGGGATATCTTTTGTGCCTTTGAACATCAGATGCTCTAAGAAGTGAGAGAGGCCATGCATCCCTACCGGATCGTCCGCTGTTCCCACTTTGTAAATAAGGTTGATTGAAACAACAGGGGCCAGATGATTTTGAACCAGCACAACGTGCAGTCCATTCGGTAAAGTAGCGGTTACAGGGTTAAAAATACCCTTGGCCCAAGTTGATGGCGTTATTGAATTGACAAAAAGAGACATCACCAAAATAATCCAGCCTTTCATTATTCGCTCTCTCCCGGTTTCTTTTCCTGGTTTAACCCTTCAGAAGAAACCCCTTGGGGTTGCCCAACAATGACAAAGGTCAATTGTTCCGGTTTTAAAAGGGATTTTGCAACCTTATTGATTTCATCCAGCGTTAAGGCAGAGACAATTTTATTCCGTTTATTAATATAATCTACCCCCAAATTATCAATCTGGTAAATTAATAATGCTTTGGCGATTTTTATCGTTGAACTGAAATTCAAAGCAAAGCTGCCGATCATTCGTTTTTTGACAAAGTCCACTTCCGCTTGGGTTGCCCCCTGGCTCATTTCTTTCCAAACTTTGCGCACAATATCGATCACATCTTTTACATTCTTATTTTTCGTCGCTGTTCCGCCCAAAAGGAGAGAGGCGTGCTGGGACCACTGTAAATCCGCGTCAACTCCATAGGCAAGGCCCCGCTTTTCGCGAACTTCATTCCATAAACGGGACTCAAATTGCCCATCACCCATAATTTTCATCATAATAAATGCGGCATAAAAATCAGGGTGGTTACGGCAGATTCCCGGCTGTATGAAATAAACCAGGCTTTGAGGAATGTCTAAAGTTTCTACAACTGTGGCGCCTATATTAAGGAATGTTGCGTCTTTTACATCCGTTGGGGTTGCTTTTTCAGGCAAATCTCCAAACGTTTCGTCCAGGTAATCCTGCATTTCAGTAACTGTAATATCTCCCACTACAGATATCAGGAGTTGATCACGGGCAAACCGTTCCTTCATAAACTGGCGCAACTGAACATCGGTGACTTTTGAAAACTCCTTGAGTATTTGCTGGACTGTTTTTCCGTAAGGATGGTCCCCATATATGAGGGAGTTTAATTTCTGCAGGGCAAGAGCGCGTTCATTATGGAGGGACTGTTCTAATATTGTTAAAATCTGGTTTTTGACCCGGGCTAATGAGGCTTCATCAAACCGGGGCGTTGTTAATATCGTGTTCAGGACCCGGAATGCTTCCCCAACATTTTCCTTGATGGCGCGAAAATTTATCTGAAAGACATCTTGAGATGCTGTAATATTTAACTCAATATTTTTTTGCAAGAGGAATTTTTTAAAACCCTGACTGTCCCACTCTCCCGCTCCTTCATCAAGCATACCGGATAATAACTGAACGAGGCCAGCCCATCCTTCGGGGTCTGCCGTATTCCCGGCATTTTTAAAGACGATAGCGACAGAGACAACAGGGATATCATGGGCTTCTACGATCCATGCAGTGATTCCCTTGCTGCTTTTAATTTCCTGAACATTCATATATGTGGGCTGAAGTTTTATTGCAGGGGAAGGATTTACGGGAACTTCCGCCAGGCCTGGCGCGCTACTCAGAGCCAAAGTCATGAAGAGAGGCCAGGAACCAAAAAGTAACCTTTTGCTAAAGAAAGTCTGTTTCCTCGACTGGCTCTGTTGTACGCAACAGGCGTCAAGAATAACTCGGGAGGTCATCATGAGCTTGTTTCCTCTTCTGGATGAGTCCTGGCAACATCTGTGGTATGATCATCATCTCCAGAGTGCGTTACCTTGGGTTGAGAAAGTCCCAAATTTTGCGCGGCTTCTTTTTTCCACGACCGGATTTTAGAAATCACTTTACTGGAAACCGTACTATCTGTTTGTGATTCTTCATCAACAACTTCCCGAATATTGGGCGTAATGGGCTGATTCTCAGAAGCCTTTTCTATAATATCCCTTTCTCCCTTAGCGGTAGAGAGAGATGTATCTATAGAATGCTCCTCCCCCAAAACGGTTTTTTGAGCTTTTACCGTTTCTGGAACCACATGGGGATTCGGAACGCCAGGCGCAGGAGGAGGCAGTTTCGGACGTTGCGCAAAATCAGGAGGTAGAATTAACCCTGGGCTTGGTTCAGCGCTCCATTCATCTGGCCTATAATGATCCAGGCCAAATGTGTTTCTAAAAGTATCGCATCCCCCTAACACAAACGCGCATAATAAAACAGATGTGGATATATATATTTTCTTCATTTTATTCACTCATTCATCATCATAATAGTTACTTTTTGTTTTCTGACCATATTTCTTTCATATATGCAAGAAGAATTAATGCCACGCCTCCAACAATGGCGGCATCAGCAATGTTAAACGTATACCAATGGCGTCCATACGCATGGAAGTCAAGAAAGTCTGTGACGGCGCCAAATCGAAGGCGGTCAAACAAATTGCCGGCAGCGCCTCCTAAGACCAAACCAAACGCTAAAGCCGTCACTTTCGTTTCAGCCCGCCAAATCCATAACATCAAAACTGCGGAAAAAGCAAAAGCGATAGCGGCTAAAATCCAGCCCCCATAAGGGTTGCTGCTCGACAATAAACCAAAACTGATTCCCCGGTTCCAGGCCAGGATAATATTAAGAAAAGACGTGACGCATACGGTATGAGGGGGAACCATAACATGATTTAAAACAATCCATTTTGATACCTGATCAAGTAATAAAACAACCGTTGCGAGTCCCATCCCCATCAAACGCCAACAATGCGGGAGCGGTATAAAATCTTGCGGATAGCCGCTTTTGTTCCTGCCGTGGTTCCTGGCGTTTTTGTTTTTTTGTTTTTGGTTTATCTTCATCATTCTTCAACAACATCCGCGCATCGTTTACATAAGTCATCATGCGCACGTCCGACTTCTTCAAGAATTTTCCAGCACCGGCTGCATTTTTGTCCAGAAGCGATGTTAACGACAACGCCAATGTTCATGACATCTTCCAGCGCAAAGGCGCCCGCAGGCGGTTGAGCCATGACCAGGTTCGCTTTTGATGTAATGGAAAGTTCCGTCAATTCCGGATCTTTCATGTCTAGCGCTTTTAAAATTTCTGCGATGTGATGCGTAACATATATGGTTACGTTTGCTTGCAAGCTCGATCCAATCGTTTTTGCGGCACGCTCAACTTCAAGCGCGCCGGTCATGACGCGGCGGATATCACGAATGGCGGGCCATTGATCCCCCAGGAGCGCATTGTTCCACGCTAGAGGAACCTCAGGGAACATTTGTAAATGGATACTGCTGACTTGTTCCCCATAACGGGATAGCCAGGCTTCTTCCGCCGTAAAGCTTAAGACAGGCGCTAACCAGTGGGTCAAATAAGTGAAGATATGGTTCATAACCGTCCGGACAGCGCGGCGTTTTAAAGAAGAGGGAGCGTCGCAATAGAGGCAATCTTTCCGTAAATCAAAGTAAAAGGCGGACAGATCAACCGCGCAAAAATGATGCAGTTCTGCATAAAAATTCATAAAGTCAAATGATTCAGCGCTTTTGCGCAAAGATTTGTCAAGCTCGAAGAGACGATGGAGAACCCATTGCTCAAATTTTGGCATATCTTTAACGTTAAGGTGTTCCCCCTCGGTGAAACCATCAAGCGAACCTAGTAAATAGCGCAAGGTATTCCGTAACCGGCGGTAAATATCTTCCTGATATTTCAAAATTTCAGAGCCAATGCGCATATCTTCCGTATAGTCAACGGATACAACCCATAAACGCAAAATATCAGCCCCGATGTCATCAATAATACTAGCAGGCGCTAAAGCGTTTCCTTCCGATTTGGACATTTTAAGTCCTTGTTCATTCAAGGTAAATCCATGGGTCAACACTTGCTGGTAAGGGGCTTTTCCAACCGTGCCGCACGCTTCCAGCAAGGATGTTTGAAACCAGCCCCGGTGCTGGTCGGATCCTTCAAGGTATAAGTCTGCTGGCCAGCGCAATTCTGGACGGTCTTTCAGAACGAATTCATGGCTACAGCCACTGTCAAACCATACATCGAGGATATCCGTTACTTTTTCATAATCATCCGGATTATATTTTAGACCTAAAAAACGGCTTGCCTCACTGGCATACCAGGCGTCCCCGCCCTCAGTTGAAACAATGCTGACGATACGGGCATGAACGTCAGCATCCCGCAAAACTTCCCCTGTCCGTTTATGAACGAACAAGGTCATGGGGGTTCCCCAGGCGCGTTGACGGGACAAGCACCAGTCAGGACGTCCCTCAACCATGGATCGGATACGGTTTTTCCCCTGGGCTGGGAACCAGGTGACTCCCTCAATGGCCTTTAAAGCTTTGTCTCGCAGGTCCCTTGTTTCCATACTGATAAACCACTGGGACGTTGTGCGGTATATTAAGGGAGCTTTGGACCGCCAGGAATGAGGATAACTATGAACCAGCCTGGCGGCATGAAGCAAGTATCCAGCTTGTTGAAGGGCTTCCATCACCCTGGCGTTCGCCTTAAAGACATGAAGCCCGGCAAATAGAGGGACGTTATCATAATAATGACCATCGTCGCTAACCGTTGCAGGAATTTCAAGCCCGTGTTTTTGACCCACATCAAAGTCTTCCAGGCCGTGCCCGGGCGCAGTGTGGACAAGTCCTGTGCCGGCTTCTGTTGTAACATGGCCGCCAGCCAGAAGAGGAACAGCGAATTCGTACCCCTGCCCCCGCAAGGGGTGGGCGCAAATCGTTCCCGCCAGGGACGCGCCTTTTAACGTCTCCAGAATTTGGTACGTTTCAATTTTTAATTGGGCTGTAAAATCTTTGACCAGGTTAGTCGCAATAAGGAAGGGTTGTTCATGGTCGCTGCTTTTAACAACCGAATAATCGAAGTCTTCTCCATAAGCAATCGCCCGGTTACCGGGTAAGGTCCAGGGCGTTGTCGTCCAGATGACGGCAACCGCGTTGCGTAAAACCGGCCGGGAAGCTTCAATAACGGGAAAAGCGACATAGATGGAATGAGAAGTATGGTCTTTATATTCAATTTCAGCTTCCGCCAAAGCGGTTTTTTCAACCACAGACCACATGACGGGCTTTTGCCCGCGGTATAAGCTTCCATTCAGAAGAAAAAGCCCGAGCTGCTCAATAATCCGGGCTTCGGTTTTGAAATCCATGGTGGAGTAAGGATTATCCCAATCCGCGATAATTCCCAATCGCTTAAATTCTTCGCGTTGAACATCAATCCATTTTGCGGCGAATGCCCGGCATTCAGCGCGGAACTCCAAAACATCAACGTCATCTTTATTCAAGCCGGCATCGCGGTAGCTTTCCTCAACCTTCCATTCAATGGGCAGCCCGTGACAATCCCACCCCGGCGCCAGAGGAGCGTCGTAGCCAAGCATCTGGTAGGTCTTGTTAACGATATCTTTTAAAATTTCCGTCAGGGCATGACCAATATGAATATGGCCATTGGCGTAAGGAGGGCCAAAATGAAGGATAAATTTTTTGCGGTCTTGTGATTGACGGCGCAAAGAGGCATATAAATCGGTCGTTTGCCAGAATTTAAGGAGATCAGGCTCCCGCCTTGCCAAATTCGCCTTCATGGGGAAGGCGGTTTTAGGAAGGAAAACAGTATTTTTGTAATCAACTTTCATCAGTTTATAAATTGACTTTCCTTGTTACTCAATTGACGGGTGACTCAACGCCCATGGGAACTCCCTGCCCCGTGAGAAAGAGCCTCCGCATCCTTGGATTGCCGCAACCTCATGGCTTTGCTTGTCAGCCTAGCAAGGACGGAATCCCCCTTCGTATTCCACACCCTCATGCCGAGACCACTAAGCTCCTTTGGTTGGTTTTTTAGTGCTCATCCGGCCAAAATTGCTAAACACTTCACGGAAGATGCCGCTTTCATAACCGGTCGTTCCTGTCTTTCTTTCAATGGGTTTGATATTCTTTGCTTCTTCACCTTTATAGGTTTTGATATCACTGACGACGCCGCGCCTGTCAAAAGTAACCACTGTCACTTGCTGGTCCAGAACCGTTGGGGTGAAAAAGGACGTGGCCGCTGTTTTCTTTGATACATAGTACCATGTATCCTGATCAAAAGAAGATATGGTAGAGGGGCTTCCTAATATGTCTTGAACCTGCTGTTTGGAGTGAATGCCTGGTTTAATCTGGCTAAACTGAACATTTTCGGCATTAAACCCGCGCGTTTCAATCGTGGGGGAACAGCCAGCGCCAAAAGATGCGAAAACCAATAAAGCAAACAGGTGTACAATGCGGCTCATGAGATAGTAACCTAAATTAACTCTGTATATAAAAAAATAAAAAACTATCCTACATTTGACATCATGTATTCAAACTGTCAATCATAAAGGTTTTGCAGCCATGGAAATTTTGAATAAAAAGCAGCGATTAGCGGCGCACCTTACCGCCCAACTCTACGCAGCTGTAACCTGCCAGGCCCGGCAATTTATTTTTTTTGATGAGTATCAAGTCCCGGATACGCCCCAGGGACGGTTTGAAATGCTGACGCTCCATTTGGCCTTGATGCTGCGCCGTTTAAAGTTTTTACAACCTGAAGAATTGGGAAATTTTCAGGGGCTTATCCAAAATTTGTGTGACTGGGTTGTCGCTGATGTTGAGGAATCCTTACGCGCTATGCGGGTCAGGGAACTACAAATCACCCGTCATCTGAAAAACTTTATGGAAGGATTTTATGGCCGTTTGGTTGTTTATGATAAAGCTCTGGAATCAAATGATAAAGACATGCTAGAACAGGCTATCCGCCGGAATGCGTATGGCATTGTGGACAAAATTGCAGATGATGTTGTTGAGGGGCTGGTTGCCTATACGCGCCAAACATGGGAATGGTTGCAAGAAACGCCTATTCCCCAGGTCCTGGTTGATCTAAAAGGAGATTCATAAGATGGAGGCAGATCCCAAGGTTGAGTTTAGCCGTATTCTATCTTTTGACCAAATCGGCATCACGGGAGCAACTTACCATGTTGAAGCCAAGGAAGAGGAACGCCGCCTTCTGGCTGCGCGGTTTCATCTGGTAGCCATTCATCAATTAAGCGCCCAGTTCCACCTTTCCCATGCTGAAGAGCCCGGGTGTTACCGTATTACAGGTGAAGTGAATGGCGATGTGACCCAGTCATGCGTTTCGACGCTCAAGGATGTTCCCGCTCATATTCACGCCACCTTCCATATCCTCTTGCGCCCCAGCCAGGGCGCAGATCAGGAAGAAGAATTCATCATCGACCTTGAAGACGAAAGGGATATCGAATACTACACAGAAGAATTTATTGATTTAGGCGAGACGGCGGCGCAATATCTTTACCTGGAACTTGACCCCTTTCCCCATTCCACGGATGCCCCGGAATTCCCTGAAGAGCCTATAAAAGAGGCGCTTAACCCGCTTGCCGAAGCTTTGAAAGACTTAAAGAAGAAGTAAGCAAGACAACCATGCTCTGTTATCTCTTTTTTGTTTGCATCAATTCCCTAAACCCAGCTTCACTTAAAATCTGGACGCCTAATTCCTGAGCCGCTTTGGCTTTGCTCCCCGCATCCGCTCCGGCCACCAAAAAGTCTGTTTTACGGGTTACGCTGCCTGTGACCCTGGCGCCTCTCCGTTCGGCTAAAGCTTTGGCTTCGGCGCGGCTTAAGGTGGACAGGGTCCCTGTAAACACGATGGTTTTACCCGTCAATGGTGAAGAAACCGGGACTTCAGCAATAAAATCCGGAATGGTCAAAACCGCGCTTAATGCATCCATAATTTCGCTGTTATGGGGTTGTTTAAAGAAGCCCACAAGATCTGCAGCCATGTTTTTACCGATTCCTTCAAGGGTCAACAATTCCGTCCAAGCCTCAGAATTCAGGTCTTGCGCTTGACCCAGCTGGTCACGCAAATTCTGTACAGACCGATAGTGACGGGCGAGTAACCTGGCTGTCACAATCCCTATTTGAGGAATGCCAAGCGCATAAATGAACCGCTCCAGCGAAATCGTCCGGCGTTGTTCAATGGCTTGAAATAAATTTTTAGCTGACTGGTCTCCCCAGCCCTCCTGATTCCTTAACGGCGTCAAACTTTGACGGTCACGGGCTTCCAGGGTAAAGATGTCCGGCGGAATACGAACCAGCCCCCCTTGGTAAAAAGCTTCTATATGTTTTTCGCCAAGCCCTTCAATATCAAACGCATGGCGCGAGACAAAATGCTTCAACCGCTCCACAGCCTGCGCAGGACAGACAAGGCCATCGGCGCACCGCCTCGCCACTTCTCCTTCTATGCGCACCGCCTCGCTTCCGCAAACGGGGCAACATTTGGGGAAAATATAAGGCCGGGAAGTCGGAAGGCGCCTGTCGGGAATCACCCGCAGCACTTGGGGAATCACATCTCCTGCCCGCTGAATTTCCACATGGTCCCCGATACGGATATCTTTGCGTATAATCTCGTCTTCATTGTGCAGGGTTGCCCGTTGAACAACCACGCCCCCGACCGTGACAGGCTTTAGGACGGCGACTGGCGTTAAAACCCCCGTCCGCCCGACTTGAATAAGGATATCTTCAACAAGGGTTTCCGCTTTTTCAGCGGCAAACTTATGGGCAATGGAATGGCGGGGCGTGCGGCCAACGGCGCCCAGGCGGTCTTGCCAGTCAAGCTTGTTAACCTTATAAACCACCCCGTCAATATCATACTCCAGATCAGCCCGGATGCTTTCGAGCTTATGGTAAAATGCCATCAAATCGTCTTCATTTTGACAAACCTGGCGCAACGCCGTTACGGAAAACCCCCAGCATTTTAAAGACTCCAGAATTTCCTCTTGCGTCCGGTCCTGACGGGCCGATAAGGCGTTATAAGCATAGGCAAAAAAGCGTAAAGGACGTTTAGCCGTGATTTTGGGGTCAAGCTGCCGAACAGACCCGGCTGCCGCATTACGGGGATTGGCGAACTCAGGTTCTTCAATCGCGGTTCGCGCCTCGTTCAAAGATAAAAAATCAGCCCGGCGCATATAAACCTCGCCCCGGACTTCCAAACTTTGAGGAATCGTCTCTCCCCGCAAGATTAAAGGGATGCCCTTAATAGTGCGCAAGTTCGCGGTAATATCCTCCCCCTCCCCCCCGTCTCCCCGTGTCGCCCCCAGGACAAAGCAACCATCCTGATAATGGAGGGAGGCGGACACCCCGTCAATCTTGGGTTCAGCTGTGATTTCAATGGGCTGATCGGGCGGCAATTGAAGAAACCGGCGGATGCGGTTCAGGAAACCGGTGATATCTTCCGGGGAAAAGGCATTGTCCAAAGACAACATAGGCGTGCGGTGTTTAACCTTTTTGAATCCGGGCGCGGGGGCGACCCCAATACGAAGGGAGGGGCTATCCATACGCCGTAAATCGGGAAAACGGTTTTCAATCGCCTGGTTGCGCGCAACCAGCGCGTCATACGCCGCATCACTGATCTCCGGCGTCGCCAGTTGATGGTATAAATAATCATGATGCGCAATGAGCCTTGACAAACGGGCAAGTTCTTCTTCGGCTTGACGCGGCGTTAGCTGGTCAACGGGGTAAGTTGATAAAGGCATAACTATTTCTTTTTTCAAATCCGTTCGTGAAGAAAATAGTAGCGGATTTTGAAAAGAGTGGACAGGGGAGATTTGACAGGAGCCGTGTTTTTAGGGGGATACATAAAATACGGCTGATTAAAGTGAGGGTTAACGAACTTGTAACTCATTCATAGTAGGATGGATTATATAATGGCTTACAGGTTTTAGAAAATTTGAAAGGTTGTATGATGAAAAATACAAGAACATTTTTAAAATTAAGATCCAGCCTGTTTTTAGGTATGGGCATTATTTCAGGAAGCTCTATAGAGAGCGCAGAAGCTGCACAAAATAGACAGCTAAACGGAAGATGCAAGAAAGCGGAAAGTACGACAAAAAAAGAGTGCGTAAAGGAGTCACGGGAGTGTGACATGGCAAGAATGATCGAATTGGCGCGATGCAAGCAACCAAGGAAACTGAACAGCAATTCACCTTCGACGCCCCCTTCACCCCATCCACACAGCGCTTCAGGATCCCCATCGCCAGCTAGTGATGACCTGAGTAATCAAGATAAAAACGTATTGAAAAAACATATACCGGAAACTGTAGAAAGTGGACAGCCAGACCGCACAAAATGCGCTAAAGCCGAAAATACGACAAAAAAAATGTGCGCAAATGAAGCGTCACCGGAGTGTAAGAAAGCAAAAGAGGCGGAAGCGCGGCGGTGCGGGCGGTATAATAAACGGGTTGAACGGGCAAAGAAGCGGGACAGCAATTCACCTGCGACCCCCCCGCAGGAAGCTGATCCGGCTGGATCAGGGCATAATCCCGCCAGCCACCCCGCGAAGCAGCCAACAGCATCCCATTCACCGCATCCGCACGACGCTTCAGAACCCGCATCACCAGCAAGTGATGAGCTGAGTAAGCAAGATAAAAGCGTATTGAAAGAATATATAGCAGAAGGTTATCCGCCGGTTATTATGCATAGGGCTATGATGGATAATTTTTGGAGTCCATCTAAAATAAGAAAGGCAGAGCAATACGTTAATGAACTTAACAATGCTAAGGCGCCGCATCCACACAGCGCTTCAGAACCCGCATCACCAGCAAGTGATGAGCTGAGTAAGCAAGATAAAAGC
>CAYRJJ010000010.1:18365-27304 GCA_964424515.1 uncultured Candidatus Finniella sp.
AAGGCAGAGCAATACGTTAATGAACTTAACAATGCTAAGGCGCCGCATCCACACAACGCTTCAGGATCCCCATCACCCGTAAGTTCTGCTCCGGCTGGATCAGAGCATGATCTCGCCAGTCACCCCGCAGAACAGTCAACGACGCCCCCTGCACCGCATCCACACCTTGATACCCTTAGGGCAGAGTGTCCGGAAGAAATCAGCTTGCCTCAACTGCATATACTTGAACAAGGTCGTTCCCTAGAATACGGATGGAAGTTGTCAGGCTGGGGAGTAAAGTCTCCCAATACAGAGGAAGAAAGAAGGGTTTATCAAGAGTTCAGAGAGGGGAAGAAAAAGATAACGCTTATTCCTATAACGAAAGGGCACGATCACTGTCAATATGGCGCTGTAGACCAAACAGCTTTTTTTACCCTCCTAAAAAATCCTGATTACCGGGTACGTGAATAATCACCGTATACAGGTTAGCGTTATCACGCGTTTTTTAATCTCTTGGGGTTCAATTCCCGCCGCTTGCGGCGGGGATGATTTATTTTCCTGAATTTTCTTGGGGAAAATTCTGCGCAGGAATTGATTTGGCCTTCAAAATCAGGCACCCTGAGAAAGAATATTAAAGAATGCTGAAGGCAAAGAGAAACCATGAAAATTGCGACGTGGAATGTAAACTCCATTCGGGCGCGGCTTGAAAGCGTTACGGAATGGCTGAGGATAGCGCAACCGGATGTCGCCTTGTTGCAAGAAATCAAATGTGAAGAAAACGCTTTTCCCCGTATGGCCATTGAAGATTTAGGCTATAATATAGCTATTTCTGGCCAAAAGACTTATAACGGCGTCGCCATTCTGGCCAAGGCGCCTATCGAAGATGTGATATGCGGGCTACCTACTTTCCAGGAAGACGGGAACAGCCGGTATATTGAAGCGGTCGTGGGAACAACGCGGGTCGCTTCCGTCTATGTTCCGAACGGGATGGCCGTGGGGAGCGACAAGTATCACTATAAACTCACATTTATAGAAAAGTTACGGGAACATCTTGCTTCCCTGCTGCTGTATGAGGAAGCCGTCATTATGGGAGGGGACTATAACATTGCCCCTGAACAAAAGGATGTCAGCCAGCCAGAGATCTGGGAGGGGAAAATCTTATGTTCCCCGGCTGAACGGCAACAGTTTCAATCCCTTCTTCACCTGGGGTATTACGATGCGGTGCGGCTTCACCATCAGGGACCCGGCCCCTTTAGCTGGTGGGATTACCGTAATGGCGCGTGGCAGCGCGGTAACGGGTTACGGATCGACCACCTGCTTCTTTCCTCTTTAGCAGTGGACCGGGCGCAAGCCTCTGGCGTTGACCAGGGTCCCCGTGCTAAAGAAAAAGCATCGGATCATGCGCCCGTATGGTGCATACTTGAAGGATGAACTCGACGGATTTGAAGATGTCTGGATTGCCGCGTCGCTTACGCTCCTCGCAATGACGTAACCCAGGTTCAGTCATTGCGAGGAACCGCAAGCGCGTAAGCGCGTGAGGGAACGAAGCAATCCATAAAAGGCGCCTTCAAAGGTGATGGGTATAAATATAAAGTTTATTATTTCTAGACCCCTAAGAAGAAGGCAGGTTTTTATGAAATTGACGACAGAGCAGGTTGCCCGGGTGACAGCCCTGGCCCGTATCCATGTGAAGGCGGATGAGCTGCCAGCCCTGGGGAAAGAATTATCAGGCATCTTTCACTGGATTGATCAACTGGAGGCCGTGGACGTTACAGGCGTTGAAAATTATACGGATTACCAGCCCCAGTCGGCGCCTGAACGGGACGATGCCGTTAATGATGGCGATTGCGTTGAAGCCATTTTAGCCAATGCGCCTGAAAAGGCCCATCATATGTTTTCCGTTCCTAAAGTTGTTGAGTAAGGGAGAAACATCATGACGGCCTCTCTGACGACGCTCTCCTTAACGCAAGCGCGTGAAGGGCTTTTGAAAAAGGATTTTAGCGCTGTTGAGCTTACCCAGGCCCATCTGGATATGATGGCTGAAAAGCGTCACCTGAATGCCTTTATTACAGAAACAGCGGAATTAGCCCTGGAGCAAGCGACAGCTTCTGATGCCAGGCTTGCGGCAGGTACGGCAGGCGCTCTTGAGGGGCTTCCCGTGGCGATAAAGGATCTCTTTTGCACAAAAGGGGTCCGGACAACGGCCGGCTCAAAAATTCTGGATAACTTTATCCCTCCTTATGAATCAACCGTAACCCAAAATTTATGGAATGCCGGCGCCGTCATGCTGGGTAAAGTCAATATGGACGAGTTCGCCATGGGGCCCGCCAACCTGCACAGCGCCGAGGGTCCGGTTATCAATCCATGGCGCCGAACGGATGCGCCAGCGAAAAACCTGGTGCCCGGCGGATCGTCAGGCGGATCCGTTGCAGCGGTGGCGGCTCATATGGCTTTAGCCGCAACAGCTTCCGATACAGGCGGCTCCATCCGCCAGCCCGCCGCATTTTGCGGACTGGTCGGGGTTAAGCCAACCTATGGTTTATGTTCCCGCCGGGGCATGATTGCGTTTGCTTCTTCTCTTGATCAGGCAGGGCCTGTTACGCGAACCGTCCGGGACGCAGCGCTTATGACCCGGGTTATGGCGAGTTATGACCCGTGGGATTCAACCTCCCTTAATGTTGATATCCCGGATTTTTTGGGTCATATCTCAAACGATATCCGAAATTTACGCATTGGGCTGCCAAAAGAATATAGCCAGCATTTGTCACCAGAAATGAACGCCCTTTTGCGCCAGGGCATGGGTTGGTTAACCGCAGCCGGGGCGACCATTCATGATATTTCATTACCCACAACCCCTTATGCGTTGCCAACATATTATGTCATTGCTCCAGCGGAAGCCTCTTCCAACCTGGCGAAATATGACGGGTTGCGTTATGGCTTGCGCGTTCCAGGATCAACCCTTGACGAAATGTATGAAAACACCCGCCGGGAAGGGTTCGGGCCTGAGGCGCTCCGGCGGATTTTGATTGGAACGTATGTTTTATCAGCAGGTTATTATGACGCTTATTATTCAAAGGCCCAAAAAGTCCGTACCCTCATTTCACAAGACTTTGACCGCGTTTTTCAGGAAGTGGACGTTATCCTGACCCCGACGACGCCCACAGAAGCCTTTCCCATTGATGAACGGCCGGTTGACCCTGTGACCATGTATTTAAATGACATCTTCACCGTAACGGTCAACCTGGCGGCATTGCCCGGAATTTCCGTTCCCGCTGGACTATCAGAAACAGGCTTGCCTCTTGGCTTGCAGCTGATCGGGCCAAAGTTTTCGGAACAGCAGTTGTTCAATACGGCGCTGGTCCTGGAAGAAACAGCCAGGTTTGATGAACAGGTTAAAATGCTGCGGAAGGGAGCTTGAACAGATATGCCAGCAAAAAATTTAATTGAAGGCAAAACGGGCCTTTGGGAAGTGGTCATTGGCCTGGAAGTCCATGCGCAAATCGTCTCACGCTCCAAGCTTTTTTGCGGCTGCGCAACGGAATTTGGCGCTGAACCGAATACGCAAGTCGGTTTCTTTGGAGCGGGCATGCCGGGTATGCTGCCTGTTTTAAACCGTGTTTGCGTGGACCAGGCGATTAAAACAGGCTTGGGCTTGCAGGGAAAAGTAAATTTAGTCTCCGTTTTTGACCGGAAAAATTATTTTTATGCAGACCTGCCCTCAGGATACCAAATTTCCCAATTCACGCACCCGATCATTACAGGGGGTTATCTGGACATTGACCTGGAAGACGGAGAGATGAAGCGGATCAACCTCACGCGCATCCATATGGAGCAAGACGCTGGAAAAAGCATCCACGACTTGCATCCTCAAAAAACCTATATTGACCTTAACCGGTCGGGTATTGCGCTTATGGAAATCGTCTCCGAACCCGAAATGCGGTCTTCCGCTGAAGCGATGGCTTATATGAAGAAACTGCGCACGATCTTACGCTACCTTGGAACGTGTGATGGTAATATGGAGCAGGGCAGCTTGCGCGCTGACGCCAATGTGTCCCTCCATCGTCCAGGCGCCCCTTTTGGAACGCGCACAGAAATTAAGAATGTTAACTCTGTCCGCTTTGTAGGCCAGGCCATTGAGTATGAGATCCGCCGCCAGCTTGAAATTCTGGAGGATGGGGGCGAAATTGCGCAGGAAACCCGCCTGTTCGATCCTGTAAAAAATGAGACGCGATCCATGCGCAGTAAGGAAGACGCCCATGATTACCGCTATTTCCCGGATCCTGACCTGCTCCCCTTACGGCTAACGGAAGCGCGTATTGAGGCTGTCCGCGCTACGATGCCAGAGCTGCCAGACGCGAAGAAAACCAGGTTGATGGCTGACTTTGGCTTATCCCCTTATGACGCGGGCATCATTGTAGGAGAGCAGGAAATTGCCGCCTATTACGAGCAGGCTGTTGCCGCCTCAAAAGCAAAAGATCACGGCCAAGCGGCAAAAATGATTGCCAACTGGTTGATGGGGGAGGTCTTCGCCGCCTTAAACCGGGATAGCAAAACCATCGAAACCATGACCTTGCCGGCGGCGCACCTCGCCCAACTGGTTGACCTTATCCTGGATGATACGATTTCAGGAAAAATAGCCAAGGACGTTTTTGCGAAGATCTGGGAAAGCGGCAAGGCGCCCGCAGAGCTGGTTGACGAACTGGGTTTGCGCCAAATCTCGGATACAGGGGCGATTGAAAAAGCGATTGATGAGTTGATGGCGCGGGATGCTGCAAAAGTAGATGAATATAAAAGCGGTAAAGAGCAGCTGTTTGGTTATTTTGTTGGTCAGGTTATGAAAGCGATGCACGGCAAGGCCAACCCTGGCGTCGTTAATGAACTTCTCAAAAAGAAGCTTGGGTAGTGGAACGCCTCACGTCCCTGGACTCCCGCCTTCGGGCGCAAATTGAGGCAACGGGACCTTTACTTGTCGCTGATTTTATAACCCGGGCGTTATATGATCCCCAAGACGGCTATTATGCCACAAAAGTTCCGATTGGCCGGTCAGGGGACTATATCACAGCGCCGGAAATGTCCCAGGCGTTTGGAGAAGTCATAGCGCTCTGGCTGATCAATATCTGGCAACAAGCGGAACGGCCAGAACCTTTTCATCTGGTTGAAATTGGCCCCGGCCGGGGTACGCTCATGGCCGATATTTTGAGAACATGCCAGTCTTTAAAAGTTCCTCTGTCAGAGGCGGCCGTACACCTGGTTGAGGTGAGTCCTTTACTAAAACGGCTTCAGCAGGCAGCGCTCTCCCCCTTCTCGTCTGACATTTGCTGGCATCAAAACCTTAACACGCTCCCTCACGGTCAGGGATTTTGCCTGATGGTAGCGAACGAATTTTGGGATGCTTTGCCCATCCAGCAATTTGTTGCGGTTAACCAGGATTGGGTTGAGCGGCGCGTGGGAACCCATGATGGCCAGCTTGTCTTTTTACCAGAAGGTCCCGCCCCTGTACGTGAAAGGTGTCCAGCCATGCCGCTTTTGGTCTCCCAGGTCGCGGCGCACTTGAAAAAAAACGGAGGGGCTGCCCTTTTCCTGGACTACGGGTACGATCAACCGGATGCTACCGGAGATACCTTGCAAGCCCTCCAGCGCCATCAACCACAATCTCCCCTGGTCAATGCCGGGCAAGCTGATTTGACCCATCATGTGGACTTTCACCGTCTCAAAACTTTATGTGCGGAAGCCAGCGTATACGTCCATGGCCCTATCTCTCAAGGGGATTTCCTAAAAGCCATTGGGTTAGACATACGCACTGAACGCTTATGCAATCGGGCAAACCCCGATCAGCGAAGCGCTTTACAAACCGCAGCTGTACGGTTGACGCATCCCTCCCACATGGGAACTTTATTTAAAGCGCTATCCATAGTGAGTGATGATTCCCTTCACCCGGCAGGGTTTAACCTGTAACTGTATGAATGATAGTCAGTTGGAAGTATGGGTTTTAAAGTATATCAACCCCTCCTCCATTAGACTTGTTTCGAAACTCTCGCCTTTTGTCCCATGGCGTCGTCAAAAATTTGCTCGTGATCCTCATGTACTCTTATGTACACTCCGGTCACTCACCAATTTTTTCCTAGCCCTGGACCAAAATTCCTGGTTTCGAAAGAAGTCTATTGCGTTCTATCAGAAAACTTGTTTCCCCTGAAATCCTGTACTTTTTTGGAATTAACAGGTACACATGAAGGAAACCAACCCTTTAATATTGAGCGGATAATGGGCACACAGAGCGTTCATGATATTTCTTTTGAACAAGCGTTAAGCGACCGGTACCTCGCTTACGCCTTATCAACAATTACTTCACGATCGTTACCAGACGTGCGTGACGGGTTAAAGCCCGTGCATCGCCGCTTAATCTATGCCATGCAGCAGCTGCGCCTGAACCCGAATTCAAGTTTTAAAAAATCAGCCCGGGTGGTGGGTGATGTCATGGGTAAATTCCACCCCCACGGAGACCAGGCTATTTATGATGCGCTTGTGCGCCTGGCGCAAGATTTTTCCGTGCGGTACCCCCTCATAGACGGCCAGGGAAATTTTGGTAACATTGATGGCGATAACGCCGCCGCCATGCGTTACACGGAAGCCCGGTTAACGGAAGTCGCTGCCTTGTTAATGGAAGGTATTGATGAGAATGCCATTGACTTTCGAACCACTTATGATGGCGAATCCGAAGAGCCAATTGTCTTTCCCGCTGCTTTTCCTAACCTTTTAGCTAATGGTTCTCATGGCATTGCAGTCGGGATGGCGACATCCATCCCTCCCCATAATGCGGCTGAACTTTGCCAGGGGTTAACGCTTCTGATTGACAAACCCGATGCGACCCTGGCTGAGTTGGTCGCCCTCATACCCGGACCAGACTTTCCCACAGGCGGGATCCTTGTTGAAGGAAAAGACTCAATTCTCAAAAGTTACGAGTCGGGGCGGGGTAGTTTTCGTCTAAGGGCGCGTTGGGAGATGGAACCGGTCAAAGGCGGCGCTTACCGGATTGTTGTAACGGAAATTCCCTATCAAGTTGGTAAATCGAAACTCATTGAGAAAATTGCGGAATTATTGCTGGAAAAGAAACTCCCGCTTCTGGGTGATGTTATTGATGAATCCACCGACCAAATCCGTCTTATACTCGAGCCTAAGACCCGCATGGTTGAGGCAACAATGTTAATGGAATCGCTCTTCCGTCATACGGATCTTGAATCACGGATTTCCCTTAATATGAATGTCCTTGATGGCGGAAAAACGCCCAAAGTCATGAACATTAAGCAAGTTTTGCAAGCTTTTCTCAACCATCGCAAGGAAGTTCTGACACGGCGCAGCCATCACCGCTTAACGCAAATTGCGGTTCGGCTGGAAGTTCTCGAGGGCTATCTCATCGCCTATCTTAACATTGATGAAGTCATTCAGATCATCCGGGAAGAAGATGAGCCAAAACCCATGATGGTGGTTCGCTTTAAACTGACAGACAGCCAGGCTGAGGCTATCTTGAACATGCGCTTGAGAGCCTTGCGCAAATTGCAAGAATTTGAAATCCGGCAAGAGCATGCGACCTTATCCCGGGAACAGGAAGAGTTAAGGGACCTGATTCAAAGCCCTGCCAAACAATGGAAACGCATTAAGACAGACATAAAAGCGATTGAAAAGCGCTTTAGCCAGAACACCCCTTTAGGCGCACGCCGTACAACATTAGCAGAAGCGCCCCAAGTCGCCCCTATTCCCATTGAAGCGATTATTGAGCGGGAAGACGTCACCGTCATTTGCTCCAGCAAGGGGTGGATCCGCACCATTAAAGGACATCAAATTTCCCCGGATGATTTAAAATATAAGGATGGAGATGAAGGGCGCTATGTCATTCCTGCTCAAACAACGGACAAGCTGCTTATTTTTGGAACGAACGGCCGTTTCTATACGTTGGGAGTTGATAAGCTTCCACGCGGCCGGGGCCATGGTGAGCCGTTACGGTTAATGGTTGACCTCGACAATACGGAAGAAGTTATTGAAATGATGGCCTTCAAGCCAGAGAATAAGCAGGGTGAAGGGGAAAATCCTGTCCAGTATCTTTTAATCTCTACAGATGGTCGGGGCTTCCAGGTTTCCGTCAATGATATCTTGTCCCAGACCCGGGGGGGCCGGCAAGTGATGGTCTTGAATAAAGAAGCAAAAGCTAAGGCTTGTCTTCCCATATCCAGGGAAATGCCAGGAGATTTAGTGGCCATCATTGGCGAAAACCGTAAACTTGTCATCTTTCCCGTTTCAGAAATTCCGTCTCTCATGCGGGGGCGGGGCGTTACCCTTCAAAAATACCGCCAGGGCGGCCTGTCTGATATCAGGATTTTCCGGCAAGAAGCTGGTTTAACCTGGTATCGTAATGGAAAACCCCAAAAAGAAACAGACTTGCGTCCTTGGCGGGCAGGCCGTGGCGCCATTGGCCGCCTGGCTCCCATCGGCTTTCCCCGCAATAATAAATTTGAAGGGTAAAGAAAACCAGAGGCGACGCGCAAGATTCGGACGGAGCGTGAATGTAAAAATAAAACATGAGCAGCGTAACATAATACGGCTATAGCTTAACTTTGCCGCTAACCTGCCCAAAAACTCTGGGAACCATCTCTTTGGAGCTTGCTTTAAGCCTGTCTCTCGATCTTCCCGGTCATCAGTGCAAGATGCCATATGCCGCCATTCCTTTTTCTCATAGAAATTCACCTTTTTAGGGAGAATTTAAGCATGTTCCACGAAAAATTTAATAGGGTTTCTTCCTTCTTAAAAAGATGTCAGGGGATACGAAAAAAAATTGACTTTTTGTAGTCAAATAAAATTATAAACCAACCTTTTCCTAAAAATTTATTGGCTCTTTATGTGATCCGGGGACTTACGAACAACATCAATTTAACTGAGAATTTAAGTCCTGATAAACCCTGATTAGAAGA
>CAYRJJ010000011.1:0-25893 GCA_964424515.1 uncultured Candidatus Finniella sp.
CACACACAAGAGAATACCTCATAACTATAGCTTAGTATACTCGGTAATCAGGAATTATTTTATGGTTATATAGATATTATCCAGGACATTCGAAAACAAAATCAACAGACCCTGGAGCTAATTCAAAATTTGAAAAAATAAAATTGCGGGGATCTCCTCGGGACCTCGTGATTCACTGAGCTTAAGGGATGCTTTGAGAAATCCCAGCATCCTGTAAGGGGGAATTCTGGCAGTGTGCCGTAATTTCCTTGGGGATAGCGTTCCTCAAAATGTTAATGAATGGGAAAAGGAGAAAAAAATGAAAAAACTAAACGGAAAACTGTTTGCCGCAACGCTCTCTATAGCGTTGATGTCAACAGGGGCTTTAGCAGATAGCGGAAATCAAATTGAAACTTTTGAACAGAAAGGCCATAAACTTTCCTGGCAGGAAGCTTTCTTGAAAGCTCCCATTGCCGAGACGGATTTATCCAGCTCCATCTCCGAAAAAGACTTAATGTACAGTGACGATTCAGACGATGAGGACTATATGGTTAAAACTAGAGTTGCCCAGCAAAAAGCTGCGCAACAATATGCTGTTGATGCTGAAAAGGCTTCTAGCTCCGCATCAGGATTCTGGGGTAAGGTTCAAACTGTTTTTGCGCCGATCGCAAACTGGTTTAAGACCGTTCTGTCCAGCTTCGTTTTTGTCCGCTAAAAACGTTAGGTGATATACGCCTTTTTGGGATTATCATCTCTTAAAAAGGCGTATGGGCCCTATCAAGCTCGTAAGGAGCAGGTAGGGCGTCATTTTCCTTACCTTACTTCTTCCCGCTCGATAAATGGGGAACTTTCAACCGCCGAATCTTTTCAGCTTTGAGCCGGCCCTGCCGGGCTTGGTAAAAGACAAAAAAGGTGGAAAGAATTGCGCCTATGCCAAACGTAACCCCATACAAAATCAAACCTTCTCCCGCATTCGGCATCCACCCTTTAATATGTAAATACCCGAAGGCGGAACCCGATATAAATCCCGCTATGCTTGTATAAAACAGACAGCGGAAAAGGTAATGCCATTTGCTTTTAGGGATAGACTCTAAAGAAACAGAAGGCTGTTTTTGAGAAAAATCATCAATCATGAGGATGCCTCCGGGAGGATTGAAATACCCGGATAGGTCTAAACCGGGCGCTCAAACGCAAGTAAAGTTGATGGGTCGTCAAGGTTAAAATTAAACTCAAACCTATGGTCAGGAGGGCATGGATCAATAAGGAGAGGAAGGGCGGATCAGCTCGGGGCTTCATTAAAATAACCGCAGCGAAATCAAGGCCCAGCCATACGAACGTGCCTAAAAGGACGGCAAGAAGAAATTTACGCCCGTAACGCCGTCCTCTGCGCAGAGGGCATTTCCAAAGTTTTGAAAAAAACTCTTTGTTTCCTGGTTCATTCATATGATGCATCAACCCCTTATCATTACTTTGGTACCCCTAAGTATGGGGTAAAAATATTAAGGAATCGTTTAAGGAAACAACAATAGACTGCTTTGGAAACCGTCGTCTTTTGGCCCATGGCGTCGTCAAAAATTTGTGAGTGACCGGGGTGAACATAAGAGTACATGAGGATCACGAGCAAGTTTTTGACGACGCCATGGGCCAAAAGGCGACGGTTTCCAAAGAAGCCTAATGAATCGATGATTTAACAGGCTTTAAACCATGCATAAAGGAGACGGAAGCCGATCTATCTCACATGGCATGCGTTATTTTGCTTAGGCGCGGTCTGGCTTATCGCAAAAAATTTATTCCCAGAGAGTTGGAGGATCAAAAATATATTCCTGATTACAAAATTCGCACGTTACGGAAATTTTTCCCTCCTGAACCATCTCTTGAATATCTGAAGCCGGAAAAGTTTTGAGCATTTGAAAAACCCTATGGTCTGAGCAACGGCATTTCGCAACGAAAAAACGGGTATCAAAAATGCGGACCCCATCCTCCCAGAACAAACGCAACAAAACATCTTGCGCTGATAAATTAGCTGAAAGCAACTCGGCCGCTGTCGCTGTTCCTAAAATGGAGAGAGACCGTAACCAGGCGTCATTTTCCGCTTCCATGGCTTCAAAAGATAAGCCAGAAACTCCCGGCATGCGTTGTATAATAAGAGCTGCCGCCAAATGATTGGATGTATGGATGTTTTCCGCTTTTGAGAAGACCACAATGCCCGTTTCTAACTGATCAGACTGCCGGAAAAAGTGATGCAAGCATTCAGAAAGGGTTGATCCATTCAACTCAACAATGCCTTGATAACGGTCATCTGAGGTGTTTTGCGCAATCGTAAACGCCAGGTATCCTGTTCCTAAAATGGGGTAAATAGAGGTTGTGGATAACGGCAATTTTAACAGGGCTTCTTCATCAAAGCGCGCGCAAGCGCGAATTTCTCCCTCATGGGTAATGTCTACAACCATTAGGCGTACAGGCCCGTCCCCTGTGATTTGCAAAGTAAAGGCGCCCTCAAATTTAAAAAGGCTTGCAAGGGTAGCGGATACAGCGATGAGTTCTTCTAGTAAACAGTTCACAAGGAAAGGATAGTGATGACGGCGTAAAATATCCTGCATGCTGCGCTTCAGGCGAACCAAACGGCCGCGGATGGATGCTTTTTCAAGCTGGAAAGGTAAGACAAAATCAGAAAGGGAGTCCATTGTTTGAGCCATAATATATTCTTATGAGAGAGCCGGTTAAAAAGTTCGCCAGCGCTCTTGAAGAGCATTGGCGTATCAAGTATTACATCACGCAAGAAGATTTTAAAAAGAATTTTTTGAAGGAGGTTTGGCTGCTTATTTAAAAAAAGGGGAAATGGTTATTTTTTGTTATGTCAGGATACAATTTTTTGCTATGAAGGATACGGGTTATTCAATTCCATGATATGTTAAACAGGCGCCAAAAGATCTGATAAGAATGTCTAGGGGGGAAGTCCTGCTCCCCATACTAAATTAATTTTAAAGGAAATATTCATGGCCCAGTTATGGCGTTTTTTTGTTCCCTTCCTTGTCGGGATATGTATCTGGTTGATTCCTGTACCGCTGGGAATGAGTCCTAAAGCATGGTCTTTATTCTCGATCTTTACGGCCACGATTCTAGCCCTTATTTGCCGCCCCCTTCCTTTGGGCGCCATATGCCTGATCAGTATAGCCATTGCGATTATGATGCAGGATTTATCTTTGCTTCAAGCATTAAGTGGCTTTAGCAACCCTGTTATCTGGCTGATTTTGCTGGTTTTCTTTATTGCCCGGGCCTTTGTGAAGACGCATTTAGGCATGCGTATCGCCTACTTTTTTGTATCCCTGATTGGTCAGCATACCCTTGGACTCGGGTATGGAATCGTAGCCACAGAGCTCGTTATTGCCCCTGTGATCCCGAGTAATGGCGCACGGGCAGGTGGCATTATGTACCCTATCCTGAAATCAATCGCTGAATCACTGGACAGCCGTGTCGGGGATGGAACGGAACGGCGTGTCGGCGCCTATTTAACCCAGGTGTGTTTCCAGGGGAACTTGATCACCAGCGCGATGTTTCTCACGGCGATGGCGGCAAACCCCATGGCGCAATCCATGGCAAAAGCGGCAGGCGTTGATATTACCTGGACAAACTGGTTTACGGCCGCTCTTGTTCCAGGTCTCTTAAGCATCATTTTAATCCCTCTCCTCTTGTATTTTATTTATCCGCCTGAAGTGAAGCATCACCCCCATGCAACGCAACTTGCGAGAGATAAATTGAAAGAAATGGGGCCGATGAGCCGCGATGAATGGATAATGGTGGGCGTATTTATATTGATGTTGTTCTTTTGGATATTTGGCTCCCACTGGAAGATTGAGGCGACGACGACAGCCCTGGCTGGGGTATGCCTGTTGCTCCTGGCAAATGTGTTGAATTGGGAAGATGTGTTAAATGAAAAGGAAGCCTGGCATATTTTTATATGGTTCGGAATTTTGGTGACGATGGCGAATTATTTGCAAATCCTGGGCTTTGTCGATTGGTTCAGCGTGAGCGTGGGAGGATTGATTAAAGGCTATGCCTGGGAAGTGGTTTTTCTCACAATTGTCCTTGTCTATTTTTACAGCCATTACTTCTTCGCCAGCAATACTGCTCATGTTGGCGCCATGTACGCTGCATTTTTAGCCGTTGCCATTGCTTCAGGGACGCCCCCCTTGCTTGCGGCCCTTGTGCTCGGGTTTTGTTCCAATCTCTTTTCTTCCATGACGCACTATGGCTCAACATCGAATGTTGTCCTCTATGGGGCGGGGTATGTTCCTTTAGGCACATGGTGGGCTTTAGGGCTGGTCGTCAGCATCGTGAACCTGATTATTTGGCTTGGCGCCGGCGCCCTTTGGTGGAAGGTCCTGGGGTTATGGTAGGGTCACGAGAAAATCGTCAGGGTAAACCCATTGATCTTCAAGGCGGGTAGACTCAACGGATTTGAAGACGCCCGGGTTGCTGTGGAGCTTGCGCTGACCGCAATGACGTAACCAGGGTTCCGTCATCCCTTTTATTCCACATCTTTCCAGATCTTACGTTTAGACAGATAGAGGACGAGGGTGAGGATAAGGAGGTAAAAGAGGACTTTCACCCCCATTTGCTTGCGCTGTTCCATTTCGGGTTCTGCCGCCCAGGACAAAAATGTCACAACATCGTCCGCCATCTGGCCCACCGTGGCTTTGGCGCCATCCGCATACTTGACCTGGCCTTCAAAAAGGGGGGGCGCCATCGCAATTTGCCGACCGGAGAAATAAGGGTTGTAATGCATACCTTCTGGTATAATCGTATCGGCCGGGGCAGCGGAAAAGCCGGTGAGCAAGGCATAAACATAGTCGGGGCCGCCAGCGCGGGCTTTTGTGATGAGAGAGAGATCAGGCGGCAAAGCGCCATTGTTGGAGGCGCGCGCGGCTTTGTCATTAGGATAAGGGGAATGAATCTTGTCTGAAATCATGCCTTTGCGCCGGATGGGCTGCCCTTCCTCATTAAGGTCTGGCTGGTCATGCTCTGCAGCAAGCGCTTTGACGGCATTTTTAGAGAGTCCGATCCCCATGAGTTTCTCATAAGAGATGCGCTTGATGCCATGGCAAGCGGAACAGACTTCTTTAAAGACCTGGTATCCGCGTTGTAACGCATCCCGTTTAAATGTTCCCGTAGGCCCTTCAAACGACCATTTTTGTTTAGGGACGGGTAAGGTATCGCCTTCCGCTGACGCCGTGGTCAGAGTCAATGCAAAAGCCATGACGTATCGAAACAATTTTCGGCTCATTTTGATGCCTCCCCCCGAATGGGCCGGCTTATGCTTAACGGGAGGGCCATAACGGGTTCTAGCCGGCTCAAGAGCGGCAGGAAGAAGAAAAAATGCGCAAAATAATAGAGCGTGGCTGCGCGTCCGATGAGGATAAACCTTCCTTCCGGGGGGTTTGCTCCCACCCAGCCAAGAATGAAGCAGTCCATCACGAAAAGCCAAAAAAGCCACCGGTGGTAAGGGCGAAAGCGGGAGCTGCGCACGGGGTGCGTATCCAGCCAGGGGACCACAAATAAAACCATGACTGACCCAAACATAGCCAATACGCCCATCAGCTTATTGGGAATGGAACGCAAGATGGCATAAAATGGTAGAAAATACCATTCGGGTACAATATGGGGGGGCGTGACTAATGGATTGGCTGGGATATAGTTATCCGGCTCCCCGAAAAAGTTGGGAGCGAAGAATATAAACCCGCAATAAACAAGGAGGAAGATACTCAGCCCAAAGGTATCTTTAATCGTATAATAGGGGTGAAAGGGAATGCTGTCTTCAGGCGTTTTGCGCTCAATGCCTAAAGGGTTGCTGGACCCAAACTGGTGTAAAGCGATGAGATGGAGCATGCTGACCCCAACGATGAGAAAGGGAAAAAGGTAATGCAAGGCAAAGAACCGGTTGAGCGTCGGGTTATCGACGGCAAAACCGCCCCATAGCCAATGCACAATGCTTTCCCCAAAAGGGAAGGCCGAAAAAAGGTTGGTGATGACCGTCGCCCCCCAAAAACTCATCTGCCCCCAGGGCAGAACGTAGCCCATGAAGGCTGTCGCCATCATGAGAAGAAGGATGATCACGCCCAATATCCAAAGCAGTTCACGGGGCGGCTTGTAAGATCCATAGTAAAGCCCTCGGAAAATATGTATGTAAACAACGATAAAGAACATCGTTGCGCCATTCATGTGCATATAGCGCAGGAGCCAGCCCCCATTAACGTCGCGCATGATATGCTCCACGCTATCAAAAGCATGGTCAACATGGGGGACATAGTGCATCGCCAGGAAAATGCCTGAGGCAATCATGATGATGAGGATAATTCCCGCCAGCGACCCAAAATTCCACATATAAGAAAGGTTTTTGGGGGTTGGGTAATCCCGCAGTTCATGATTAATCAGGCTGATAAAGGGAAGGCGGCGGTCAATCCATTTTAAAATACTCATGGCTTTGTGCTCAGGGTCGTTCTAACCGATGCGGAGAACGGTATGGGGGTTGATAAATTCATAAACAGGAACTTCCAGGTTTTTAGGAGCCGGGCCGCTGATAATGCGCCCGGAGTAATCATATTTCGAGCCATGGCAGGCGCAAATCCACCCGATTTCCGGATCGCTTGACGATTGCATGGCTTTTCGTTGAGTCGGGATGCACCCCAAATGCGTACAAACCCCCACAACAACCAGCCAATTGGGATCTTTCGTCCGGTGTTCGTCAGTTTCCGGATCGGGCAACTGTTTTAAAGAGGCTGCCCGCATTTCTTTAATTTCTTCCTGGGTCCGGTGCCGGACAAATACAGGCCGTCCGCGCCACATGACTGTGTGTGTTTGGCCTTTGGGAATGGCAGATATATCCACTTCAATAGAGGATAAGGCCACCACATCCGCTGAAGGATTCATGCTATTGATAAAAGGCCAGGCGGCTGCGCCCAGTCCCACAGCGCCCATGGCGCCAGCCGTTAAATGAATAAACTCCCGGCGCGTAGCCTGGGGAACAGCAAGAGGCGTATCGGGCGCCTTGGAGTCGGGCATCACTGACCTTTTAAAAATGAATAGTTAAGATGATTTATTATTAGATTAAAGGGTATGGATGATCAAGTAGCCAATAATCAAAATTCCCGGGTGTGAAGGGTCTTATCATCAGATATAGTTCGCATCATTTCATATAACAGGGCATCAATAGCTTCCCGGAAAGATTCGTAAAAAATATTTTCTGGTTTTATTTTTCAGGGAAAATCCTTGAGGGACGATATCATTCAGAGCGGGGGCCATCCGCTATTGGCTCATCAGCCTTATTCATAAAAAATTTACTCTTTTTGTTTATAGTTATGGATAGAGCCATTCATTTAGCGCAAAGGAATAAGCAAGCATGTTCAAAAATAAAAACATTCTTCTGTTGTCGGTTTTAATCCTGCTCGTCATTGCCTCTTCGCTTGTTCCTGTTTCTTTATTTCCAAAAGGGTCTCTGCATATTGCCCTGCAGGTTTTAAAAGGCATTCTCCTGATGCTTTCGTGGGGAGTTTTTTATTCGCTTATTAAAGCCTCTGTTTTTGAAAGATACAAACATGTCTACAAAAAGGAAGTCCCCCGAATTATTTTAGTCACAACAAAATTCCTGATCTTTATGTGCGCGTTTCTATCCATAGTTGTGTTTGTTCTCGGCCAATCCGTTTTAAGTATTGTCACGCTTGGCGGTCTCGTCAGCGCAGGGTTAACTTTTGCCTTAGGAGAACTCATTCTGGATGCTTTTTCAGGCGTTATTCTGGAAACGGAATCTCCTTTTGAAGTTAATGACTGGATCAAGACGCTTGATGGCGATGAAGGCCGCGTTATCAAAATTAATTGGCGCACGGTTATTCTCGAAACCCTGGATGAATACCTTATTATTATTCCCCACCGGAAAATAGCCCAGGGGTTTACGAATTACAGCAAGCCCCAAAAAAACTACTGGGATAGCGTTGAGATTACATTGGATCACACCGTTCCCGTTGAGCGGGCTGAACGCATTTTGCGGGCAAGCGCTATGGTCGTTCCCAGCGTTTATCGGCAAAAGTGTGAGGTGACAGCTATGGAAGCGGATGAGGGTGGCATCACTTATGAGATTCGTTATATGATTCCCGATCTGAAGGTATGCCGGCAGGTAAAGCATGACGTCATTGAGAGCGCGACCCGGCATTTGCATGAATATAAGTTGAAAATATCCGATGCGATCGGCGCATATGCCATTTCAAAAAGTGAAAAAACATTTCAAGAAGAATCTCCTTTAACAATAGCGCATTTTATCAAAAAAGTAGATATTTTCAGAGGATTAGATCAATCAGAAATTACGAAGCTATCTGAAACCGCCAACCGCCTGGTTTTTTATGAAGGCGAAAAAATCGTTACAGAAGGGGAAGAGGGTCAATCCATCTTTTTGATAGGGGAAGGCATTGTCGAGATTTCTATCAGCTATCAGGATAATGCGGGCGCTAAAAAAGAGAAAAAACTGTTTCAGCTGGGATTTCCCGAGTATTTCGGGGAAATGGCTTTGCTGTTAAATGAGAAAAGGTCTGCGACGGTGAGCGCCGTTATGAATACGGTTGTGTATGAAATTTCTCAGGACGTCTTAAAGTTAGCGCTCAAGGATAATCCTAAAGTTTTTGAAAAACTAGTAAAACAAGCTATGGAGAAGCGAGAAAAAAATAAATTAACAAAGTCGCAAATGGAAAAGCTCAAGGAAAAGAAAACTCTTCCCTCAAAAGGGCTTCTGACTAATTTCAAGAAATTTTTTCAGTAGAGGCGCCGTGATTTAGTAGAGGCAATGTGATTTAGTGTTTCCATCGAGACAAGCGCTCCCTGTTTGCGGTCGCCTTGCACGTAAATGACCGGATCCTTACGTCCCCAGCCGCTGCGCATAATAAGCGTAATTTTCCCAGACGCGCTGGACGTAGTTACGTGTTTCCGCAAACGGAATTTCTTCAATCCAGTCAATTAAATCAACCTCCGGTTCGCGGGGATCGCCATATTTTCGGATCCATAATTCAACAGCTGCTACGCCGGCGTTATAAGCTGCGATAGATAAGATCAGTGACCCGTTATACTGACGCAACAACTCGCGCAAATGGGCGCAGCCTAAGGGTATATTAACGTGAGGATCGCATAAGGACCCCAGGCGTGTTTTTGTTTTTCTGGCTGTTTCGAGGGCTGTCCTTGGCATAAGCTGCATCAACCCTTGAGCGCCCGCAGGACTAATCGCCTCTGCTTTAAAACGGCTTTCCTGACGAATGATCGCATGAACCAAAGCCGGGTTCGTCTTATTCACGTCGTTGTGATAATGACGCGACAAAACAGGGTAAGCGGCTTCAATCAACGGGACGTTTTTCAATGGTAATTTCTTGGAGGCTACAATGCCATAATAGGGCCCGCAGTCTTTTGCGGCAAGCTCAATCAACAGTATTTGTTCTCCCGGATTCGTTAAATCCTCGGATAGCCTGCTTGCGAGAGGCTCAACCAGGTGTTTCCCGCCAGCCCCGCATAATAACCGGATGGCTTGAACCATTTCCCGTTGTTCAAATTTTTGGCGTAAGTTCCCATCAATATCAGGGCGCCTGGAATGCAAAGGGGGGGTCGCCCCTGTCACGCTCCCTCTCAAGGCTATTTGTCCATAATAGGTTCCCGGAAAGTTCTTTGCCTTTGCCATCCAGGCTTCCGCATCTTTTTTTTTCCCTAATGCCGCCGCTGCGCGGGAAGACCAGTAAGCAGCCCGGGCTACGCTGATCGGGCTTTTTACTTTTGCATGCAAGGTTTGGAAATGGGTAAGGGCAATGCCTGGCCGCTTCAGCATTCGCAAAGCGATCCATCCCGCTAACCATTCTCCATGGGCAAAATTCTCACCACTGGCCAACCCATGGTCTTTAATCAGGTTATAAGCATCCTGGTATTGCTGATCGTCCATTAAGCGCCGAACCAAAAGATTGCGTTCCCGCCACCAAAGTTCCTCGTCCTCTTTTGGCTGGGGTATCTCGTCAAACAATTTGAGCATGAGCGTATTATTTTCCTTGCGGCGGTGCCATTTGATCCGGTCATAAATAAGGCCAGGATCTTTTGTGAATTCGTGCGGGACCCTGCTCAACTTCGTATCAACATCACCGGCCTGCTGAATCAAGGCAATCCGGGCATGGGCTAGGGCTTGATCGTTTTCCTTCAGCCAGGGAAACATCCTGCACGCAGCAGCAACATTTTCCCGTGTCAGCAAACGGTCTATGCGCCGGTGATGGTCTTCCTGGGTGAGGTATTTCTTAAATTCATTCCAGAAAGACTTTAAAGCTGCTCCTTCCAAATCTAGCGAAGTCCACGCATGGCGTATGACCCTTGCGGCTGCATTCTTCCGTCCTGCCTGAATGAGGGAGCGGGCGTAAAATATCGCCCCTTTTTCTGTCAATGGGGGGTTTTTCTCAAACCATTTTCCTAATTCCCGCAAGTTTTCATCACCTTTCAAGTTTTCCTCCGCCTGGGCCTGGAAACGGGCTTTTAACGGCCAATCCGGATTTCTACTGAAAAATGCAATGATTTTTGGAAGCGACAGGGCATTCATTTTCTCCAATTTTTGCAATTGCAACCATTGAACGAGCCGTGATGCCACAGGGCAGGAGTCAGGAGGTAAATTTGCCTCAAAAGCGCCGCGAATGGTCTGGCGTAGGGTCTGCCCGCACCGGGAGAGTTCATGGGATATCGCAAAAACCGGAAGAATCATGGTTAACCCAATCAGCAAAACCTTGGCAAACGAAAAATATCCCGTTATTGTCAGATTATGTTTCAAAGCAGAGAGCATTAACCCCGTTTTCATTAAAGTTGAGTCTTATTATGTTTTCAGGTTCCATTGTTGCCCTTATTACGCCATTTTTTCAAGGTCAAGTTGATGAGACCGCTCTCAAGTCCCTGGTTGAGTGGCAAATTCAACAAGGTAGCCAGGGAATTCTTGTTGGTGGTTCTACAGGAGAAGGAGCGCTTCTTACGTCTCGAGAACGTCATCAGGTTTTATCTGTCAGCCTCGATGCAGCAAAAGGCCGTCTTCCTCTTATCATGGGATGCAGCTCTCCGTCTACCGCTGAAGTTATTCATATGGTCAAGGAGGCGGAATCTTTGGGCGCATCTGCTGCGCTTGTCGTGACGCCTTATTACGTTAAACCGGGACCCGAAGGTATTTTTCAACACTTTCAGGCCATAACAAAATCTTCCCGGTTGCCTCTTATCATTTATAACCATCCCGGTCGGACAGGCATCGATTTGTCTATTCCTTTGCTGGCCCGTCTGTCAACCCTGCCGACCATTGTCGGCGTTAAAGATTCGGGTGCGGATATGCGGCGTCCGATCCAGCTACGCCAGGCGGTTTCAAAACCTTTTTGCTTTCTTTCAGGCGATGATCCCACAACCGGCGCTTACCTTGCAAAAGGAGGAGATGGCTGTATTTCGGTAACGGCGAACGTTGCGCCCAAGCGGTGCCAGGAAATGGTAGCCGCCTGGCAAAAGCAAGATTTTCAAACTTTCTCAACCACCCGGGATGACTTGTTCCCCCTTCATGAAGCTTTACTGCTGGAGACGAACCCTTCCCCCTTGAAATTTGCTGTTTCTTTGCTGGGAAAGTGCCATAATGAGGTTCGTTTGCCCCTTATTCCTGTTTCTGCGCATACGGAAAAAATGGTTCGGGAGGCAATGGTTACGGCAGGGTTATTAGATTAAGGGATCTAGGGCGTGTGATCAATGATCGGCTTTTGGTCTGCAAATGGCGGTTTTCTGCGCTTCCGTTTCTCAAATACGCCTTAATGTATTCTGCGATACGGTTCTCAAAACCCGCCATTTTCGCCACAAAATCCTTCAATTGATGACACGCCCTAGAAATAATAAATGGTAACGTTAATTTTTCTAGTCTCTTAGGGGAAATAGAATTATGAAGCAAACAAAGAAAGTTACGAGGACCATAAAAGTTTCTTGTCCTGTAAGGTATCGGGGAAATTTGTTTTTTCTTATTCTTTTCCTGATCATCTGGTTGCCCCTCGGGATTCTTTTGCTGCTGAAAAATGGATGTATCGTAACAAAAATATCCAGATTGTTTTTACGCTATCATGGGCAGTGGGGATGGTTATTGTTTTGGGGAATTTTATTTTTTCCTGTTTCCATCTTGCTGCTTCTTATGAAAGGGGTCGATGTTATTGAAGAAGAGGCCGTCATTGACCAGTTTTAACAAAGAAATGCAGGGAGGGAACCCTTATGACAGCGACTCCTGATCCATGCCGTGTGGTCGCTCAAAACCGGCGGGCGCGGTTTGACTATCAAATTATGGAAACGCTTGAAGTTGGCATTATCCTTACGGGAAGCGAAGTTAAGTCGTTACGTCTTGGAACCAGCAGCATTAATGAAGCCTTTGCGGGGGAAATGGAGGGAGAAATCTTCCTCTTCAATGCCAATATTCTGGAATATCTTCAGGCCAACCGTTTTAACCACGAACCCAAACGTCCCCGCAAGTTGTTGATGAAAAAACGGCAGCTTAACAAATTTTTAGGGGCCATCCGGCGCAAAGGAATGACATTGATTCCCCTCAAGTTGTATTTCAATGCCAAGGGCCGCGCAAAACTGGAACTGGGATTGGGGCGGGGAAAAAGAACGGTCGATAAACGCAATGCCATTAAGGATCGGGATTGGCAGCGCGACAAGGCCCGTTTGATGCGCAACCGGGGTTAGAAGATGGGGGAAGAAGCGCAGTCCTTACGCTTGCAAAGAGGACTGTACCTTATTGCGACGCCCATCGGCAATTTAGGTGATATTACCTTGCGGGCCCTTGATACGTTAAAGGATTGTGATGTGATCGCTTGTGAAGATACCCGTGTCAGCGGAAAGCTTTTGTCCGCTTACGGCATTCATAAACCCGTAATCAGTTATCACGACCATAATGCAGACCGCATGCGGCCTTTAATCCTGGACAGGATCGCAAGCGGCCAAGCCGTCGCCCTCATCAGTGATGCAGGTTCGCCCCTCATTTCAGACCCCGGGTATAAATTGGTCCAACGCTGTTATGAGGCGGGTTTACCCGTCGCCTTTCTTCCGGGCGCTTCCGCTGTCATCGCTGGTCTTATTTTATCGGGACTGCCGACAGACCGTTTCCTCTTTGCCGGTTTTGCCGATAAGAAAGCTTATTCGGAATTATCGCCGTTAGGCATGACCCTGGTTTTCTTTGAATCCGCACAGCGCCTGGTTGTGACGTTAAAGGATATGGCGTTGGCCTTTTCAAACCGCACGGTGGCTGTTGTCCGGGAAATAACGAAACGCTTTGAAGAAGTCCGTCGGGGAACTTTTGAAGAGGTCATTCAATTCTATGAAGAAAAAGGCCCCCCGAAAGGCGAGGTTGTCCTGGCGCTCAGTCCGCCTGTCGCTCAAGCGGTGGCCCTTACGGATATTGATCAGCTCTTGCGTCAAACCCTGAAAACCCACAGCATCCGCGATGCCTGCACGCTCGTTGCGGGAACTTTGGGTATACCGCGCAAGCAAATATATCAACGCGCCCTGACGTTGCAAGAAGGGAAATAAGCGTGATGCGGGCTTGGCTAAAAACATATCATGCGCAAGGCCATTTGGCGGAGTTCCTCGCAGCCTGGATGTTGCGGTTGAAGGGATACCGTATTTTAAAGCGCCGTTACAAAACCCCTTTAGGCGAAATTGACCTTATCGCCGCACGGGGATGGACGCTTGTCGCCATAGAGGTTAAATATCGAGCGACATTTGATCAGGCAGGGGAAGCCATCACGTCCAGGCAGAAACATCGCATTAAAATGGCCCTTTCCCTTTATTTACGGACTTTGAAATGGATACCTGAAAATATTCGCTTTGACGCCATTTTACTTATCCCGTATAAATGGCCTCAGCATATTGTCAGCGCATGGATTGTTGAAAATTAAGCTAAGGAGTAAAGAAAGGAAATAATCATGAATTTAAAAAAAGCTCTGCCGGTAATGGGTATCCTGGCTTGTTCTGTTACCTTACCCAATATTTTAACAGGTTGCGTTCCGACCGTCGTCGGGAGTGGCGCAGCCGTTGGCGTTGCGGCGACGAAAGAAAAGGGCGTTACCGGCGCCTGGAACGATACGAAAATATCTTCCGCTATCAAGCTTGCTCTTTATCAGAAAGACCCTGACCTTCATCGGGTGGTGGATGTCAATGTCCAAAACGGGGAAGTTTTGTTGACGGGCGCTGTTCCCAACGAACAAATGCATCTGGATGCGGTGAAAATTGCATGGGAACCCCAGGGCGTTAAGCGCGTGATTGATAATATCGGCCGGTCTGAAGGAGCGTCGTTGGGTACGTACACGCAAGATACGTGGATTACGACCCAGCTGAAAAGCTCGCTGATGTTTGACGGCGATATTCAATCCCGCAACTACAGCATCAAGACGGTCAGCGGCCAAGTCTATTTGATGGGAATCGCCCAGGATCAGGAAGAGCTTGATAAGGTCATTAACCATGCGCGTAATACCAGCGGCGTTTCCCAGGTTGTCAGTTATGTGCGCCTGAAAGACGAGGTGTGATTCATAGCTGTGTCCCTTATTATTCAAGCCGCTCTTCCCCCCTCTCAAGCGGATATTGATTTTCTCAACCAGGGCATTTATGAAGAAGCCTTGAAGAAAAAGGGAATGAGCCTTCCCCAACATTTTGGATTTTTCTTACAGAATGAGACAAAGCAGATGGTTGGCGGCATTGACGGGTTTTGTTATTACGGGTGCTTTTATATTGATTCACTTTATATCAAAGAACCGTATCGGGGAAAAGGGTGGGGGCAAAAGTTGGTAAAAACAGCCGAAGACTTCGGGCGCAACCACAAGTGCGCCTTATTTACAGTTAAGACAATGGATTGGGAAGCCAGGGGTTTCTATGAAAAATTAGGATACATACTTGAATTTTCCCGATCCGGCTATGAAAATAACTCGATTATGCATTACTTGCGAAAAGGGTAAATTATCTCCCCCAAGAGAGGCGCCCGAAATTTGGCCGTCAACCTCTCGTTAAAACATAGTAAGCCACATACAACCATCCCAGCAAACCGTGAATGATGGCCCATAGTACGGAACGGTTATGAAAGAATGATAGAGAGATAGCCAAAGCTGTCCCGAATGAAACCCCATATCTTACGAATTTATCTTTGACGGCAAGTAGCATGAGTTCCCTCCAAAATTCCATTCTATAAAAACAGTATGAAGTAAAAAGAGAAAATCTCACAGAACTTATTTTATGTTGCTATTGATGTGTATAATGCGTATGATAAAAATATGGAAAGCAGGGAACTTATCAAAATCCTTAAACAGAAGGGGTGGGTGATCAAGCGCACCGTGGGAAGCCACCATCACTTTGTACATCCGGCAAAGAAAGGGCTGGTAACGGTACCACATCCCAAACACGATTTGCCTATAGGAACAATAAGAAGTATTGAGCGGCAAGCCGGTATAAAATTGACAGGAGGCAGGTGATGTATTACGTTGCATTGATTCATAAAGAGAAGACAAGTGGTTACGGTGTTAGTTTTCCTGATTTTCCTGGTTGTATATCAGCAGGAAAGACTTTGGAAGAAGCCCAGAAGATGGCACAGGAAGCGCTCAGTAACCATCGAGAGTTATTAAAAGAGTTTGGGGAAACCATTCCAGCTCCAAGCAACCTTGATGAAATTATGGCAGATAAAGAAAATCAGGGTGCGGTCGCTGTCTTAGTTCAGATTCCAACCCATAAAACGGTCAGAGTGAACGTTACCTTTCCAGAAGATGTTTTGGAGATTATAGATAGGAGAGCAAGCCATTATCATCTCAGTCGCTCTGCATTTCTGGCGGAAGCGGCGATGAAATTTGGAAAAGGAGGAGAAAGCGAATGCCGCTCGGGTGTATAAGGGGTCTAGAAATAATAAACTTTACATTGATTCGAGAAATTTTTGAGTCAGGTGCAAGTGATTTTGAGAACCGGAACGCAAGCATAGCTTAACCTACGCGCGTACCGGAAGCGCAAAAATCCCGCCGCAGATGGCTCAAAAATCGAAGAAGAAATGTAAATGTTAATTTTTCTAGATCCCTAAGCTTTTCTGACATTTCAGATCAAGCCATGCGCTCCAGGACAGCAATAAAGAACCCGTCTACAGCGTGAGTGTGAGGGGTTAGCTGGAGCATATCACTTTTCATCGGACAGGTTGCGCCTAAAACGGAAGACCAAATATCTCCAATGGGAAGGAGACGAAAATCAGCATGCGTATGCAGAAATTTTTGAACCTGAAGCGTGTTTTCTTGCGCAAAGAGAGAGCAGGTCGCATAGATTAACCGCCCTGCAGGTTTGTTATCTCCTCCTGGTTTCACAAGTGAAGCCGCCCGTTCCAGGATTTGTTGTTGTTTTACCACAAGTTCTTTCAAATCTTGTTCGCAAAAACGGCGTTTCAAGTCAGGATTGCGGCGCCAGGTTCCGCTACCGGAGCAAGGAGCATCCACCAGGACCCGGTCAAATCTTGCCGCTTGCCGCTTAAGCCATTTAATGGCCGTCTCATCTCCTAAGCTGCGAAACTCGACATT
This sequence comes from uncultured Candidatus Finniella sp., assembly GCA_964424515.1. Taxonomy (GTDB): domain Bacteria; phylum Pseudomonadota; class Alphaproteobacteria; order Paracaedibacterales; family VGCI01; genus VGCI01. The sequence continues at coordinate 16,575 of CAYRJJ010000011.1, forward strand.
ACTAGCGCCGGCCCGGCGGAGCCGTTCCCGGGATCTGTTCAGTCTCCATATGGCGACATCGGTGGCGACAATACGGCCCCGGTTTTGCATGGTCGCCGCCATGGCGAGCGTCTTGCCGCCAGCGCCGGCGCAAAAATCCATGACAGCCATGCCGGGTTGAGCGTCAACAAGAAGGGCAAGAAGCTGCGATCCTTCATCTTGTACCTCAATATCCCCCTTTTTCCACAAGTCATGGCCTGACAGGGGGCGGCGCTCGACCAAACGGATCCCAAGGGGAGACCACGGCGTTGGCGTTGCTTCAAATCCTTCAGCGTGTAGGCGCTTCAAAACAGCTTCCCGGGTTGTTTTTAAGGTATTAACGCGTAAATCTAAAGGGGCTGGTTGATTTAAAGCGTGTAGGGCGTCTTGAAGCTGCGCCCCAAACGTATCTTCCAGGCAGGGCAAGACCCAGGCGGGGATATTGAGTTGAACGGGTACGGGCATCGCTTCTCGCTTCAAGCGTCCCATCTCCTGCAAAAGCATATGGTCCAGGGTTGACAAGGGATCAAGGTTAAATTTATCTCCCGGGTTTTGACCCTGCTTGTTCTTTGGTTCCTCTTTCCGGCATAAGGCTTGAATTTGAAGAATAGAGAGGTTTTGAATTTTGTGCGCATAGGCCAGAACCAGAAACCGGCACCACCCTGTTTTATGAGGGGGTACGCCAGCCAAATACCAGGCAAGCTCCTCATACCGGCGCAGTATTTGATAGACCATCTCGGAAATGACGCGGCGGTCCCCGGACCCCATATAGCGGCATTGGCGAAAATATCCCGTTACCACGGCGTCAGCAGGAGCGCCAGACCCCAAAATCTTTTCTAGTAAAGTGATCGCTGCTTGAAAATGCGCCCCTTGCCTCATGAGGATACGGCTTCTCGATGAGGAAGCGGATCCTGGTGGATAATAATCTCTGCATGGGGAAAAGCCGCTTGAAGGGCAAGTTCAACATCGTTCGCTATGTCATGGGCTTCAAGAAGTGGCAATTTTTCATCCATATCCAGGTGCATTTGTATAAAGTCCTGTAAACCGGCGGAGCGGGTCCGTAAATCATGCACACCCCATACGCGGGGGTGTTTAAGCGCGATTTCCATAATTTGCGACCGGGCTTCATCGGGTAATTCCCGATCCATCAATACGTCCAGGGACCGGCGGCCAATGGTCCAGGAACTGTGCAGGATGTAGGCTGCAATGCCGGCTCCGGCAAGCGCATCGAGGCGCGTCCAGCCCAGAAACACGGAAACATTCAGGGAAACCAGGACCACCATATTGGTATACAGGTCGCCTGAATAATGAAGTGAATCCGCAGCAATGGCGAGGGAGCGTGTTTGTTTTAACACATACCGTTGATAAAGAACCAGTAATAACGTCAGGATAATGGCAATAATCATAACCACGCTACCCGTTGTCCCTTCCTGAAGGGGGTGGGGGGTAATGAGCCGGTGAATGGCGTCAATAATCAACCAGACGGCGGAGCCGGCAATGAAAGCGGATTGGCCCAATCCGCCCAGCGCTTCCGCTTTCCCATGGCCAAAACGATGTTCTGCATCCGCTGGTTTTAAAGCTTGATTGACAACCAGCAAGTTAATGACTGAAGCCACCATATCCAAAAGGGAATCAATCAATGAAGCTTGCAAGCTCAGGGAATCCGTTTGCATCCAGGCGAAGAATTTAGCCGAGATGAGAATAGCCCCTATCACGACAGCCCCATAGGTTGCTGTTGTGATCAAAAATTTATGATGCTTTAAGACCTCGCCTTTTGGGAGGGCTTGTTCTTGTATCATGCTTTACCATCCCATTTTGCTTCATTGTGGCGAAGGATGGCCTTTGTGTCAAATGCCTAGGGGGTCTAGAAATAATAAACTTTACTCCCTTAGCTGATTTTTGCGGCAATCTTTGTCCGTATAGCATTTAAAGCAGTCGAGATGCTGGTACCGGAATTGCCGATTGTATAAGCATTTGCGCTTGTATTGCAGCACGGCGCCAGCGTTCCCGTATTGGCGCTGGAAAGAAGATAAACATCAATATTTTGCGCCTTAATATTGGTGCAAATACGAAAGAACTTCGCGCTGACGGCATTTAAGATACTGGCTGAAAAGGAACTTGCGCTCACGGTTGCATTATAGTTTGTGCTATTCGAAAGAGTTAACCCCAAACTTTTATCCATTGTTTTAAACCACTTATTCTCACATGTGATATCATTAACCGCAGCTTGATAATCTGTTGGGACGGGAACCATTCCATACGACGTCATCCACCAGCGATTGAGTCCATTAACCACTTTGGTCGCATCCCCGCAAGGATTGTCATAGTATGTAGATAAGTTATCATCATGATCATTCCAGTACTGGGTACTGTTGAAAATAAGGATCATACTTTTTTGTTTTTCCCCATAAGGTTTTGGATATTGCCCTGTGGAGCGCAGAGCGCTGGCCGAATCCGAATTAACCATCCAGAAATCTTTCCAGTTGGGATCAATGGTTCGCCATCCCCATGATGCCAGCGAAGGAAAAAGCCCATCCGAGGTTGCCGTAAACGCTTTCAGGCTGGTTAAATAACTCACGACAAGCGTTTTATTGAGGGTCAAAGGGAGTATAGGGTAAGACGTATTGGCAATATAGCTGTAAACCTGGGAGCAAGATGTCTTCTTCGTTGACGGGCATTTAGTAGGCCACTTCAAAGATGAACAAGAGGCATAGCCGCCCGGGCACGTCGCTGGAGACGCATAGCTTGTCAAAACGTTCGGATCCGTTGGGTATACCGCATATTCACCACCGACATAGTAGGGGTTGGGCACAGCGCTGTAATTTGCGCTCGTCCAGGCATAGTTTGTACTTAAAGGGTAAAAGCCGGGATTGGCGGATTCATCATTGGTCGTCATGCTCAAGTGATTAAATAAACTACTGGCAATAGTATTTGAAGGGTCAAATTTAAATTCCGTGGCTATGGGCGTAATGCTGACCATTACATTACTTGGCAAGCTATTCACAAAACTAATTAAGGCGTTGCAAATATTGGTATGAAAATTATTATTCGCGAACCGGGCGGATACTTCGTAAACGATGGCGACCTCCGCTAAACTGGAGGCGCTGGACGAGGCTGTCGCGCTGGCATTATAGGTACTGGAGGGGACGCCTCCCAATACCATAAACATGTTTGGCACCACGATGGAAGCGGAGACCGTTACGGTATTGGCGGATGTATTGACGGAAATGTTGGGGCCGGAGATGCCGGCCATATTCGCTGCATTAACTGAAAAGACCTTTTGGGCGGTGGAGGTAATCGTTGCTGGTACGCCGTTGCCATTGGCGGCGCCCGCTTTTGCCGCTGCGTCGCACGCCATTTGGAGTTTGCGTTTTTGCGATAACCCGAAAGAGCTATCCACCGCCAACCCCAGCATGAGGAAGAGCGGTAACAAGGAAAGCCCTACAAAGACAAGGACGCCTCCCCGGTCACCCCGGCGAAAGGATTTTATTAATTTGAAAATGTTATCAGTCATTTAATTTATTCCTTTCAAAAAGTTTCCCTTTTTATTCTCCGGGCGACTTATGCCCGGATATCCAGTTAATTTTTGCCATGATCCTGGCCTGTACAGCGCCTTTTCCCCTGTTTAAGTTTTTCAATTTTTGAAGCGATCGCACGACGCATCTTGCAACTTCCTTCTAGGCAGCGGGTAACGGGTTAAACGCGCCTGTTCCCCGGGGAACAGACTGAGCGACTTTTAATAATTTTACGGAAGGAAAAATCCCTAAGAAGTAAGAAAAAGTAGGTTGATAGTCATAAGTTACTTCAACCACAATGACGTTTGCATCCAGCAAAATGGAAAAAGGAGCGTATTGAACTTGTCCTGTGCCAAGGTTGGTCGTAAGCTGGCTTGTTCCACCGGCGGATGCTTGTTGCCAAACAAGCTTTTGGCTCGTTGTACTACCGACTTGTTGTAGCCCTGTGACCACGACTTCACCTTTTCCTGAGAAGTTATAGTTCGTTCCCATTAAATTTGCGCCAATCAAACAATCCGTAATCGTTGCCGTACTGGTTTGGGCGCCAACCCAGTTCGCGACGCCAGCGGCAATTTCATTTAGTTTTGCGCTCAAGAGAACGTAGTTTGTCGTTTCATAAATACCCAACGAGACGGTAATCAATAGAGGAAGGATAAGGGCAAATTCTACCATGGACGCCCCTTTGGATTCTTGCTTGAATTGCTGTAATTTTTTAGAAACCATCATGATGGAAATGTCCCTTCATTCTTTGTATAGGTTGTTGCTTGTAATACTTTTGTGGATCCAAAAAAAACGGCTACCAGGGGGCTTGCCGGAGAATACGAATATTCAATTTTATACATCCCCACTTGCCCGGCGCTACCCGAACCTGCGTTTCCGGCGCCTCCAAGGCTTGCTATAGAAAATGAGGGAAAAGATTGAATGGTAATGTTAACAAGGGCTGGATTGAGCAAACCGGATATTCCGCTATTCATCACGGCTTGAGCGGAGGCGGTACGGGTGGTTCCGGTCGTATAGGCGCCCGTTGCTCCATAATAAGCGCCGGCCATGGCGCAGCTTTGTAAATTCACTTTAATAGCCAGCATGATTCCCAGTTCCAGGGTGCTTAAAATAATTGTAATAAGAACAGGGAAGATAAGGGCGAATTCAACCAGGGAAGCCCCTTTTTCACAGGATGGCCGCTTAAAAAATTGCCGAAGATTTGGCAGAGGCCAGGCATGGGTATAATTTTGACTTGCCATCAGAAGTAATGAATCCTTTTCGCCCTGACCAGGAGCGCAGACGCTCTTAAGACAGGAAAATCGGCTCATAAAGAAAAATATTTTATGTAACATTGAGCAACCTCACAATTGCCGGGCCTAAGAGGACGATAAACAGGTTGGGCATCACAAATAAAACCAAAGGGATGACCATTAAGGAAGGTAATTTAGCCGCCTTTGTTTCAGCCCGATGCATACGGGTATCACGAATTTCTTTGGACAAGGCATCCAGCGCTTGCAAAGTTGGCGTTCCCTGCTGGATGGATTGCAATACTGTGGTTGTAAAAGTGCGGATAATAGGACTGGGAACGCGGGTGTAAAGATTTTGTAACGCTTGCCGGCGGTCAAGCATAATTTCGAGTTCAATATTTGTAATGGTTAGCTCATGAGCAATTTCTTTACCGAATAGAGCGATTTCTTTTCCCACACGGTCGATGGCCCGGTTCAACCCCAACCCGGCTTGCAAACAAATAATAATGAGATCAAGAGCATCCGGGAATTGTTTTTCAATCAGCTCAACACGGTTTTTAATGACGCCTCTTAAATATAAATCTGGAACCAACCATCCTGAGAAAGCTGTTAAGATCAAGATAAGCCATTTCAGGATAAACGCAGACTCGGTAAAGGATGCTTGCATCAAAATCACGAGATAACCAATACCAAGCCCGGCAAAAAAACACATTAGTTTTGAGCTTAAAAAGAAAAATTGGGTCTCTTTAGCAATCCATCCGGCTTGTTCAAAAGTCGTTTTCATATTTTCTTCCCCCAAAAAGGGATTTTTAAGAATGCGGTCTAAAAGCCGTTTTTTTAAAGTGCCCGCTTTCTTTTCTGTTTTTTTTCTGCGTTGAAAAAGCTGATTATTCAAGTTTGCCTTTAGATAGGCAGAGTTCATAGCGCTATAACGGGAACGCAAGTCTTCTAAACGGGCATCCAGCAAAGGCCATGTAAATAATAATTTTCCTGTCATAAACACAATCACAAAAATGCTGATACCTGCCGCAATGGCCATGTTTAGGGATTGAAAGGTGGTGAAATCTATTTCCGGCATTACGAGTCTCCCACCTTCATCATTCGAGTGATAACTAATGCCCCTGTCACAGATAAGCCAATGCAGATCCACAGCATAATTTTCCCCTTCGGATCGACAAAGAAGAACTTTATGTATCCCGGGCTAATCAATTCAACCATAATTCCTAAAAATATAGGCAAGCTTCCCACAATTAAAGCGGTAGCCCGGCTTTCTGACGATAAAGTCCATACTTTTTTACGGAAACGGTCCCGTTCCCGAATGACTTCTGATAATTTCCCCAAAATATCCGCAAGGCTCCCTCCCATCTCCCGTTGAATAATCAAGGCCAGTGAAAAGAACCGGAATTCATCAATTCCAATCCGTGCAGCGGCTTCCGTTAATGTATCGTAGGGACTAATGCCAATTTGTAATTGCGATGCCATGTAGTGAAATTCACTCCCCACAGGATCGTCTACTTCTTCTGAAACCATGGCAATGCCGCGGCCTAGTGTCATGCCTGATTTTAATCCACGGGTGATAATATCGAGAGAAACCGGGAAGATTGTGATAAAGGATTTCTTCCAGGCGCTTTCCTTCATTCTCAAAAACAGGAAATGGATCGTCACAGAGCTGAAAAGCCCCAACGCAAAAGCATTGGCCAAGGAGGCGGTGTAAAAGATAAAGATCGCTTCCGTCACAATGATAATACCAATAACTTGAACGGCGATATGCATCTTGATGCGGGGAAAAACGCTACTGCGATAAAATAAAAATTCAATCATTTTAAAAGAAGGATAAGGATGGGACAAAAAGGCTTTTAATTTGCTTTGCGCTTGAATAGACCGTAAACGCCGTTCGTCAATTTTCGTCGCTGCTTTATCCCATTTTTCAATGACGCCTCCCCCAAATTGCGCCCAGCGTTCCCGCAAATGACGCTTGACTCGAATGAGAGGAAAAATAAGGGAGAGGGATAAAAAATAGAGACAGGCGGTGATCCCAATGGAAACAGACCAGGCTAATGTATGGGATTCCATCATGATAACCCCATTATATGCGCTAGTTTTTGATCTAAGCCAAAATATCGGGCTTTTTCCATAAATGTTGGAACTGTTCCTTGCCGGGGCACGAATTCACCAATTAAACGACCTTCCTTATCTTCGCTTTGATAAGCAAATTCAAACAGCGTTTGTGTCTTTATTTCATCATTTTCAAGTCCAACAATCTCAATAATTTCCTGAATCCGGCGCACCCCATCGCGCATCCGTTCAACTTGCACAATAATATCCACTCCACCTGCAATTTGAGCCTGAATAACTTTTCCAGGAACGGCAGCATCTGACATGCTGATCATATTCTCCAACCGTAATAAAGCGTCGGTGGCCCGGTTAGCGTGGATTGTTGACATGGATCCATCATGCCCTGTATTCATGGCTTGCAACATGTCTACCGTTTCCTGGCCGCGAACTTCTCCGACAATAATCCGGTCGGGGCGCATACGAAGGGCATTTTTAAGCAAATCACGAATCGACACGGAGCCTTCTCCTTCAATATTGGGAGGGCGCGTTTCCAGCCGGACAACATGGGGCTGCTTGAGGCGCAACTCTGCCGCATCTTCAATGGTCACGATACGTTCAGCCGGGTTAATCAACTGGGACAAGGCATTGAGAAGCGTTGTTTTACCAGAACCTGTTCCGCCTGAAACCAGCGTATTTAAACGACAGGTGGTTGCAATCTGGAGAAATTCCGCCATTTTTAAAGAAATGTTTTTTTGCCGGACCATAATATCGACATCAATAGACCGACGAGAAAACTTACGGATGGACAGAACCGGCCCATTCAAGGAAACAGGAGGCGTGATGATATTGATGCGGCTTCCATCTGGCAAACGGGCGTCCACCATCGGGCTTGCTTCGTCGATTCGCCGGCCAATACGGCTGGCGATACGCTGGGCGATTTGCATAATATGGGCCTGATCCCGAAATGTAACCCAGGTTTTTTCTATTTTCCCCTGGCGCTCCACATAAATCATATCGGGCCCATTCACCATGATATCGGTTATGCTATCATCGCTCAAGAGTTGTTCAAGGGGGCCAAAGCCAATCATATCATTGACAATATCTGTCGCAACCTGTTTTTGTTCACGGCGGTTAAGCTGAACCCCTTGAGAATTGACAAATTGAACAACGAAATCTTCCGTTTCTTGCTGAAGCTCCCCCGGGGTCATATGAACAGCCGTGTTCGGATCGATCCTGATCATGAGCGCGTTGTAGATCATAGAGCGCAAGGGCATTAAACGGATGTTTGCGCTTTCTTGCGTTGATATTTGCGTCAAAGGTTTCTTGCTATTCACTGTCGTATTCATCACAGTCCTCTCACCTTGCGCACAAGGCATCATCAAGCCATAAGAAAAGTTTTGGCTCCCTCCTTTTTCATAACCAAAGAATTAAAAAATTCTAAAAGTTTACAGCTTGGTTGAAATGCTGGTAAAGCTAGTTGAAACTTTTGTCCCGACAGTTGTAATTGCGGTAACAGCCGCAAGAGCGATCAAAGCAATAATCAGGGTATACTCGACTAAGCCACCACCTTGTTCTGTTTTGCAAAATAATGATAACAGTTTCATTTTTTTCACTCCTCTATACATTTAAATAATTTAACCACCATGACCTTTATGAAGCCCGATTATTAAATCCATATCTCACTTACCTCATCATTTTGGCGCAGGAATCATTAACGCGGGGTTAAAAGGGGGAACTATTTTTATGCTGGATAGAAAATGGAAAAGACCAGCATCAATGTTTGAAAATGGCCTTTATCGGATGCTCAAGGCTTGTTTGAGATAGGAATCATATCCGTTTTGATTTTTGTACCAACCGTGGTTATAGCCGTAACAGCAGCTAGAGGAATCAGGCTTATAAGCTTATAATGAGGGCATATTCAACTCATCCGCCCCTTTTTTCATCAAAACAAAATAAAGTGAGTAATTTCACAGTCTCTATCTCTTGCGCTTGCCTAGGGCGTGTCATCAATGAGATTGAGTTCTCAACTTCAATTTCATATTGAAAAACATTAAAGAATAATAATCAATAACTTATCTTCATTGCGAGCGGAGCGAAGCAATCCAGGGGCAACAGAAGAAATCTTGATCGCGGCTCCTGGATTGCCACGTCGCTTCGCTCCTCGCAATGACACTAAGGCTTTGATTTTTAACATATTAATTGAGAATCTCGTTAAAGTATCAGCTTAATTGATGACACGCCCTAAATCCTATTTAACTCAAGCCACATCCCTTTGCCTGTATTGCAGGATAAGAGATATAAAGTTAACAAAGCGCTAACCAACCCATTGAATACCAAGTCTGAAAATAAACAAATCGGTCTTTGAGATCATTTCTATAAGCCCCGTTCAGGACATGCGAAAGAAAATTTATCATGGGATTTGGTATCAATACCAAAAGGCTAAACAGTTAGACACTGTTATCAAAGGATAAAGGGTTTGATGATAGCCATGGCAATAAAGCC
>CAYRJJ010000012.1:0-13836 GCA_964424515.1 uncultured Candidatus Finniella sp.
GAAGCGCAGAAAACCGCCATTTGCAGTCCAAAAGCCAATAATTGATGACACGCCCCAGGGAAACGATGTTATAAGTTGAACAATACCACGTGATCGTTTAATGAGAACCAGGATGAACCAAAAAGTAATTAAACACTATGCAACTATTTGACGTATCTATACAAAACAAACAAGTATTATGTTTGGGCGACCTTTTATTAGACCGTTTCGTCTATGGAGCCGTTCATCGCATTTCTCCTGAAGCGCCTGTACCCGTCCTTAAAATTAACCGTGATTTCCTCGCTTTAGGCGGGGCAGGCAATGTCGTTCGAAATTTGTCCGCTCTCGGATGCCCGACCACCTTTATTGGAATTATCGGAAAAGACGATGCCGGTCAGAAGACAAGGGACCTGTTAACTACCTTACCCCATGTTACGGCCCATTTGATGGTTGAAGGCCGAACGCCTTTAAAGTCCCGCTTTATATCCAATTCCCAGCAGCTCTTAAGAGTAGATGATGAAGTTTTGGCTGTCCCTTCCCAAGCCACGCTTGACGCTTTAAAAGCGCTATTAAAAGACCATCTCCCTTTAGCTCAAGTCGTCATTTTATCGGATTACGGTAAAGGGGCGCTTTCCCCTGATCTATGCCAATTCGTTATCTCTACAGCAAAATCCGCTGGCATACCGACCATCGTAGACCCGAAAGGACAAGATTATTCCCGTTATCGGGGAGCGACCCTCCTAACCCCCAACGAAAAAGAACTATCTGAAGTTTTCCCTTACCCTTTACAATCCGACCAGGACATTGTCCAAGCCATGACCCAAATCAAGGACCTCTATCACCTTGACGCGATTCTGGTCACGCGGGGAGCAAAAGGTATGGTTTTGCTCCCTCCATCAAGCTACAAATCCCCGAGCACGCCTATTCACATTCCAGCGCAAGCCCGTGAAATTTTTGATGTGTCTGGAGCCGGTGATACAGTTATTGCAACGCTTTCAGCTTCTATCAGCGTTGGGAATTCTTTAGAAGATGCGGCAAGGCTCGCCAATATTGCAGCAGGCATTGTGGTTGGCAAAGTTGGGACAGCGATCGTCAATCAAGACGAGTTGGCAGCGGCTGTCTTAAAGACAGAACCCTTTGCTCCTTCCAAGATAATGTCCTTAGAAGAAACCAAGGCGCATACCCAAATTTGGCGCCGCCACGGGTTAACCCTCGGTTTTACAAATGGGTGCTTTGACCTCCTTCATCTTGGCCACCTTCATTCCCTGGAGCAGTGCAAAAAGAAATGTGACCGTTTAATCGTTGGGCTTAACACAGACGCCTCGATCCGTCTCTTGAAAGGAGAAAACCGTCCTATCCAGGAAGAAAGGGTTCGCGCCCATGTACTCGCTGCCCTTGAATATGTGGATTGCGTTATTCTATTTGAGGATGACACTCCCCTCGCCCTCATTGAAGCGCTTCTGCCAGATATTTTGTTTAAGGGATCTGATTATACCGTCCAGAGTGTGGTAGGAGCGGATATTGTTCAATTAAATGGGGGGAAAGTTCATTTAATTGATCTGAAACCCGGCTATAGCACCACAGCCACCGTCACAAAGCTGCAGAAAATTGCTTAGGACCCTACAAAAATGAACATTACCATTTCTTCTTCGATTTTTGAGCCATCTGCGGCGTGATTTTTATGCTTCTGATACGCGCACAGGCTAAACTATGTTTGGCTTCCGGTTCTCAAACTCACTTGCGTCTGACTCAAAAATTTCTCATGTAAATGTAAAGTTTATTATTTCTAGCTCCCTTCAAAACTGTCTCAACTGCTCCTTCCAGAACCTCCCTTACGCATCATTCCCAAATTTGCTATAGTTGGGCCTATGGCTTATGACGTTATCAACTTTTGTGAATTTTATTCGAGTCCTCTCGGGCAAGCGGCTGGTCATCAAATTCAAGGATGCATCCATCAAATTTGGCCAGACCTCACCGGGCAGACTATCCTTGGGCTTGGGTATTCCTTACCCTACCTGGACTTTTACCTTAAACCTTCAGAATGCGTTTTTGCTTTTATGCCCGCTCAACGGGGGGTTGTTTTGTGGCCTGATACGGGACTTTCCCGTATCGCTTTAATTGGAGAAGGCAGCCTTCCTTTACCGGATCAATCTATGGATCGCATCCTCATGGTCCATACGTTGGAGCATACCGAACAACCGGGCCAGCTCCTTCGCGAAGTCTGGCGCGTTTTGACGGGTCAAGGCCGCTTATTGATTATTGTTCCTAACCGGCGCAGTATGTGGGCCCATCTTGAGAGCACCCCCTTTGGCCATGGGCAACCTTATACCATGACCCAGCTCACAACATTATTGAAAAATAACCTTTTCATGCCCATATCCACAAAACGGGCCTTATATATGGCTCCTAGCCAATCCTGGCTTATGATGGCTTGCGCCCCTTTTCTGGATAAAATCGGCAACCAGTCCTTGCAAAAATTTTCAGGAATCGTCTGCGTCGAAGCCATAAAACAAGTTTACGCCGGGACGCCTCTTCGTAGGCGTCAACACGTCCCCACCACGTCTCTTGTCGGTATATAAAGCCTCCGGGCAAAACTCCCTGCGCCGTTGCTGATGAACTCCCTTATACAACTTAGGCATGGTTATGCCTGTTTCCCCTCATTTACTGCTCAACTTCCCTTGTATTATGGCGGCTTCGTTTGAGGCGGCTGCGGCGGGCTTTATTGGCCAGGCGGGATTCTTTTGATGCGCGGGTGGGCTGGCCGGGAACCCGTTTTGCGACAGGGACGGTTGCGCGGAAAATAAGGTCAGCAAGCCGCCGGCGGGCATCCTGGCGGTTTTGATCCTGGCTGCGGTATCGTCGGGCCGTGATAATCAGCATTCCCTCTTTTGTAAGGCGGCTGCGGATCATAGCCAGCAGCCGCGTTCGGATATCTTCGGGTAAAGAGGGCGACTGGGCCACATCAAAGCGAATTTGAACCGCCGTGGATACCTTGTTAACGTGCTGTCCGCCCGGCCCGCTGGCGCGAATAAAAGATTCGCTGATTTCTTTCTCATCAATGAAGAGCGCCCGCGTTATTTGCATTGATCTTAAAGCCCCTTGGTTCTTGCCCGAATTCAAGGCTATGATAATTTTATTAGCCGAATTATACCACAGATATTGGAAAAGAACTTTCATGGAGACCACGCCTCTTTTTTGGGTTGTTTTTAATACCCTTGTCCTGGGGATGCTTTGGCTTGATTTAAAGGTATTTCACAAGTCTGCGCATGAAGTAGCACCCCGCGAAGCCTTAAAATGGTCCCTAATTTGGGTTATCCTCTCCTTAGGGTTTGCGGCTATGCTGTATCTCTTTATGGGACATGAGAAGGGTGAAGAATTCTTGAGCGGGTATATTGTGGAAAAGTCTTTGAGCATTGATAATATTTTTGTCTTCTCCATGATTTTTCGGGCATTATCTATTCCGCTCAAATATCAGCACCGTGTTTTGTTCTGGGGTATATTTGGCGCGCTCGTTTTGCGGGCCCTGATGATTTGGTTGGGTCTCACCCTTATCGCCTATTTCCATCCGGTCATTTACCTATTGGGCGCTTTTTTGATTTTCACCGGACTTAAAGTATTTTGGGGGACAGAAAAACCCATTAACCTTGAAACGCATCCTCTCATTTTGTTTTTACAACGTTATATCTCCTTAACACCGAAAATAGAGGGGCAACACTTATGGATCCGGGAAAAGGCGGCCCCGCGGCGATGGCAGGCGACGCCGTTATTTGTGGCTCTGACTTTAATTGAATGTTCAGATCTCCTCTTTGCCATTGACTCCATTCCGGCGATTTTTGCGATCACGCTGGATCCTTTTATCGTGTATACGTCGAATGTTTTTGCTATCCTGGGTTTGCGGTCCCTTTATTTTCTATTAGCGGATGCTATTGAAAAATTTTACTATTTAAAGTCAGGTGTTGCGCTTATCCTTTGTTTCGTTGGTACAAAAATGGTTATCATGGATTTCTATAAAATTTCAACGAAGGGGTCGTTATTTATTATTTTACTGATCCTGGGAGGGAGCATTGCGCTGTCGTATCTTAAGGGGCGTCAAAATTGCCACAAATAGGATCCCTTGCCGTCATTTTAGGAACCCTCGTTTGGTGTGGCGCTTTCAGCTACCTCAGCGCACAAGCTACCGATACGCTGGAGTGGTTCAGCCTTGTAATGATTGGGCTTGTGTCAGTCGCTACCATGGCATACTGGGTTTATGCTAATAAGCAGCAAAACATTTACAAACAAAAACTGAAATTGATCCATGCGGGTATTTCTACGTTAACGCCGGCTATTGAAGCCGCTATTTTTGATGATTCAGGCAAATCAATCTGGACGACGCATCCCAACACGTATCCGAACCAGGAGGAGTTCTTACGTAAAATCCTGGCGCGTATTGCGCCAACGCCGGAAGTGGCCCAGCTCAAATCAATGATTGAAAACCGCTCCCGGGGAGAGATTTTAGTGAGTGGAGGAGGAAATGGCCTGGGGCAAGACCAGAAGTGGTGGTTGATGGCAACGGCGCCCCTTGATATTGGCGGATATTTTGGGCGCAAAGGCCTGATGGCCGCCCTTCGGGATATCACGCCCCATTTTGCAAGCCACAATCAGCTAAAGCATAACTATGAAGCCCTTGAAACTTTTGTTGACCGTGCCCCCGTGGCAATCGTTTATACCCATACCAGCGGTTTAATCACAGGGGCAAACCATACCTTTTGCCGATGGCTTGGTTTGCCGCGGGAGCAGCTTTTAGGAATGCCCCTTCAAGAATTTTTGGGGGAAGAGTGGGCAATCAGCAAATCCATTATTTCGGTGCGCAGCCCCCATACGGTTCCTTTCAAGATGCTGGCTCTCACATCTGCGAAATCCCAGCCACTCTTTTTTTGCCGGGCGGATAGCCTTCTCTCCCGTGGTACGGGGGTTTTTAAACAGGCTTTTTCCGATGCCTCAATCCCGGCGGTCATGATTGGAGAGGAAGGCCAAATTATAGATTACAACCCGGCTTTTACGGTGATGGTTGGGGAAGTCAGGTTGCGCCAGGATTTTTTTGAGATGATTCATCCGGCTGTCCGGTCTGAAACAACAACAAAGCTCCGTCGCGCCTTTGAACGTGCGACGACGCCATCCCCTTTTGAAGTTCGCTTTGAGGAAGACAAAATTCATACCACCACGTATGTCTCTCGCCTGGCCCAGGAGGATAATAAGGCTGTCCTGATGCTCCAGTTCCTCGATATTTCAGAACAAAAACGTCTGGAACGCCAATTTATTCAATCTCAGAAAATGCAAGCCGTGGGTCAATTGGCAGGGGGAATCGCCCACGATTTCAATAACTTATTAACAGCTATGATTGGCTATTGCGACTTGCTTCTTCAGCGGTATTTGCCGAACGATCCAGCTTATACGGATGTCATGCAAATTAAGCAAAATGCGAATCGGGCGGCAAATCTCGTTCGTCAGTTGCTCGCTTTTTCCCGTCAGCAAACATTACAACCTAAAGTTGTCCATATTACCGATAATTTGGCTGACCTGTCCACCCTGTTACGCCGTCTTATCGGGGCTGGAATTGAGTTGAAGATGATCCATGGCCGTGATTTATGGCCTGTAAAGGTTGATGTCAGCCAGCTTGAACAAGTGATTATCAATCTGGTGGTTAATGCAAGGGATGCCATAACCAGGGGCGGCACCCTCTCCATTCGCACCAGTAATTATCAATGTTTGCGGCAGCAACGCATGGGGCATGACCTGGTGGCAAAAGGCGATTATGTGATGATTGAGGTCATTGATACCGGACATGGCATCCTGCCCGAGCATTTAGAACATATCTTTGAACCTTTCTTTTCAACCAAAGAAGTGGGAGAAGGGACAGGACTCGGGCTTTCCACGGTTTATGGGATTGTGAAGCAAACCGGGGGGTTTGTCCTGGTTGACAGCGTGATGAATGAAGGGACCAGCTTCAAAATTTTGTTGCCCCGTTATGCGGGGGGAGAAGAAGAGGCCCCCGCCCCCCACCCCGAAACGCCTTCGGGGGATTTGACGGGAGGGGGGACTATTTTGCTTGTTGAAGATGAAGATGCGGTGCGTATGTTCAGCGCCCGGGCGTTGCGGGAAAAAGGGTACCACGTGATTGAAGCGGATAGTGGAGAATCCGCTCTCGAAATCTTGAGCCAGGGGGAGCGGTTTGACCTTTTGGTCACAGATGTCGTTATGCCAAAAATGGATGGCCCCACCTTAAGTAAAAAGATCCGGGATCTTTATCCCGATACAAAGACGATCTTTATATCCGGCTATACGGAAGATACGTTCCGCAAAAACCTGGACCATAATGCAAAAATCCATTTCCTTCCGAAGCCATTTACACTAAAAGACCTAGCATCCAAAGTTAAAGAAGTGCTAACACTGAGTCAGGAAATAACATAAATATTAAAGGAGAATAACCAATGTCTCATGATTTATCGCGCGGTGATAAAACGAAAGCCCTGGATGCCGCTCTCTCGCAAATTGAGCGGGCCTTCGGGAAAGGATCGGTTATGCGCCTTGGGCAACGGGAAAATGCCGTTGAAGTCGAAGTCATCTCCTCCGGTTCACTCGGGCTTGATATTGCCCTTGGTATTGGCGGATTACCCAAAGGCCGGATTATTGAGATTTATGGGCCTGAATCTTCGGGAAAAACAACGTTGACCCTTCACGTGGTCGCAGAAGCGCAAAAAGTCGGCGGGACGTGCGCTTTTATTGATGCGGAGCATGCCCTTGACCCAGGTTACGCCAAGAAATTGGGCGTTAACCTGGATGAGCTGCTGATCTCCCAACCGGATACGGGTGAACAGGCCCTGGAGATTGCGGATACGCTGGTGCGCAGTGGCGCCGTTGATGTGCTTGTTATCGACAGCGTTGCCGCTCTTGTGCCCAAAGCCGAACTGGAAGGGGATATGGGGGATTCCCATATGGGGTTGCAAGCCCGTCTCATGAGCCAAGCTTTACGCAAGCTTGCAGGGTCCATCTCCAAGACGGGTTGTATGGTTATCTTCATTAACCAGATCCGTCAAAAAATAGGGGTTGTGTTTGGGAATCCCGAGACAACGACGGGAGGAAACGCCTTGAAGTTCTACGCTTCCGTCCGCCTTGATATCCGCCGGGTTGGCGCCATTAAGGACAAGGATCAAGTTACGGGCAACCAAACGCGCGTTAAAGTAGTGAAGAACAAGATGGCTCCACCCTTTAAAGTTGTGGATTTTGATATTATGTACGGGGAAGGTATTTCCAAGACGGGCGAACTCATTGACCTTGGCGTTCAGGCTGGCGTGATTGATAAAGCGGGATCCTGGTATTCCTATGGCAGCCAGCGCATTGGCCAGGGACGGGAAGCGACGCGCACATTTCTGAAAGAAAATCAGGACCTCTTCGCCCAAATTGAAAAAGCTGTTCGGGAAAATACCGGCGTGGTCGCTGAAGCCATGATTGCGGGACCTGAAGCGATGCTGGAAGATGCGGCGTAAGGACTAGAAAAATGAACATTACCATTTCTTCAAGAAATGTAAAGTTTATTATTTCCAGACCCCTAAAGGATAGGAACAAAATCATTTCATGCGTACTCTGACGGATATCCGGTCAACATTTATTCAATTCTTTAAAGACCAGGGACATGAGGCAGTGGGTTCTTCTCCGCTGGTTCCCCGTAATGACCCGACGCTATTGTTTACGACAGCTGGCATGGTTCAATTTAAGGATGTCTTTACAGGCGCGGAAAAGAGGGCATATCCGCGGGCGGCGTCATCCCAGAAATGCTTGCGGGCTGGCGGGAAGCACAACGACCTGGAGAATGTCGGCTACACTTCCCGTCATCACACCTTTTTTGAAATGCTGGGGAACTTTTCTTTTGGGGATTATTTTAAGGAAGAGGCGATTTCTTACGCCTGGGATCTCGTCACGCGCCACTTCAATTTACCCAAAGACCGCTTGCTGGTCACGGTTTATGCGCAAGATGACGAGGCTGCAAAATTGTGGCGGAAAATTGCCGGCTTGCCTGAAGACCGGATTATCCCCATTGCCACAGCGGATAATTTCTGGTCCATGGGGGACACAGGGCCTTGCGGCCCTTGCACGGAAATTTTTTATGATCATGGAGAGTCTGTCCCTGGCGGACCTCCTGGCAGCAAAGATGAAGACGGCGACCGTTTCACCGAAATCTGGAACCTGGTCTTTATGCAATTCGAGCAGCTTGCCGATGGCCGGCGCATTGCGTTGCCCAAGCCTTCCGTTGATACGGGCATGGGACTGGAACGCCTTGCGGCCGTTTTGCAAGGGGTTCACAATAATTATGACACCGACCTGTTCCAAACCCTGATCCAGGCGTCCATTGACTTGACAGGCGCCCAGGATCCCGCCCGGCGGCAATCCCATAATGTCATTGCGGACCATTTACGGGCATGCGCCTTCTTGCTGGCCGAGGGAGTTCTTCCGGGCAATGAAGGCCGGGGGTATGTGTTGCGCCGCATCATGCGCCGCGCCATGCGCCATGCCCACCTCCTGGGTGCCAAAGACCCGCTAATGTGGCGTTTGGCGCCGACCCTGTTCCGTTTAATGGGGACAACCTACCCTGAACTCCTACGGGCGGAATCCTTGATTGTGGAGAATTTACGGTTAGAGGAAGAAAAATTCCGGCAAACCCTGGCACGAGGCTTGACGTTACTCAATGAGGCCACGGCTGTTCTTGCGCCGCGCCAGCCATTGCCGGGGGAAGTCGCCTTTAAGCTCTACGATACTTTTGGTTTCCCGCTTGATTTAACCCAGGATATTTTGAAAAGCGCCGGCCATTCTGTTGACCTGGAGCGCTTTCAGGCCGCCATGGCTGCTCAAAAAGCGGCCGCCCGCGCAGCCTGGTCGGGGTCAGGAGAAGCGAAGGATGAGCAAATTTGGTACGACCTGCATGAAGAATTCGGGGCGACTGAATTCTTGGGATATGAAGCGCTGGAAGCGGAAGGGGTAATTCAAGCCCTTTTGATAGATGGTCACCGTGTGGCTCAAGCCACCCCGGGACAGGAAATAGCGCTTCTGGCGAACCAGACGCCCTTTTATGCGGAATCCGGCGGCCAAATGGGCGACCAGGGGCATCTGGTTACAGCGTCAGGGTCGGAGATGAGGGTAACGGATACCGTCAAGAAACGGGGGAACTTGCATGTTCATATGGCAAAAGTCACCAAAGGAACGGTTGCGCCGGGTGATGTGGTCAGGCTTGTCGTCGATGAGACGCGGCGGGCGCTGTTGCGGGCGAACCACTCGGCGACCCATTTACTCCATGCCGCTTTGCGAGAGGTCTTGGGCGGCCATGTTACGCAAAAAGGGTCTCTTGTCGCCCCCGATCGCTTGCGGTTCGACTTTACCCATACCAAAATGATGGGCCGGGAAGAAATTTTGTCTGTCGAGCGTCTGGTCAACCGGCATATCATCCTCAACCATGAGGTCCATACGCGCCTGATGAATACGGAGCAAGCCATCACCCACGGAGCCATGGCTTTGTTTGGTGAGCGGTACGGGGAGGAGGTTCGGGTTTTGAGCATGGGTCTCTCCCCTGATGAAGGAAAACCCTTTTCTGTGGAACTGTGTGGCGGCACGCACGTGAACCGGACGGGAGATATTGGCCTCTTTAAAATTATTAATGAAGCTGGCATCTCTGCGGGCATCCGCCGGATTGAGGCGCTCACGGGACTGGCTGCCCTTGACTATGTGACGGGGATGGAGTCCGCTCTGGCTCACGTGAACAGCCTCACAAAATCAACGTCCGCAGACCTTCCTGCCCGCATCGGCGCCTTGCTCGCCGAGCGAAAGACTTTGGAACGTCAGGTGACCGACCTGCGCCGTCAAATTGCGCTTCTTAACCCGAAAGAGGAAGAAAGCGTAAAAGGCCAGGGGAGCGACGTGAAGCAAGTTGGGGATTTTCCAATGATTTTCCGTCACTTGGCGGATATTCCGGCCAAAGACCTCAAGCCGCTCGTTGACGACTTGAAGGGACAGATTGGATCAGGCATTGTCGTTGTGACCAGTATTGCAGAGGGCAAAGTTTCCCTCGTGATTGGCGTAACTTCAGACTTGACGGAACGGGTCAGCGCCATCGACCTGGTTCGTGCCGGGGCGGAAGCGTTGGGAGGAAAAGGAGGCGGCGGCCGTCCCGATTTAGCCCAGGCAGGCGGAAATCATGCCAACATTCCAGCGGCTTTAGCGGCAATTGAAAGCCAGTTGAAAATAAGAAGCCGGTGAAGATCATTCATTAGGCTTCTCTCGAAACCTATTGTGTCCTACAAGTCACACTCACAAGTTTTATCCAATGACAAAGTCAACTAAATATTGTTTTCAGGCGCCCCGGGTTGGTAAAGTTAAGGGTGTGTGAAAGGTATTAAGTGTGATCAGGGGCTGGTAAAAAAGCTCCGATTAAATAAGTATTTAAATAAAGGAGATATATAATGAAAAAGTTAGCTTTAGCTCTGGTAGCCAGCACAGTCGCCCTTGGCGCTACGCAAGCCAGCATCGGAACAGGTTTCTATCTGGGCGCCCATGTCGGGTATGGATCAACAACCGGTAAAGCAACGGGGCAAGTCCAAACCACCGCCGCTGGCGCGATCGTAGCTACCAATGGTTCTAGTGATGTAGGCGGGAATGCTGCTAATATTGGTGTCATGGGTGGTTACGGCTGGGTCACTGGTTGCCTCTATTTTGGCGGTGAAGTTGCTTACACTTTTGAAAATACAAAAATTAATAACAACTTAAATTTAGGAGTTAACCCTTTCAATTTAGGAGCTAGCAGGGGCGCTGCTCAATTAAAGCGCAATGGATACTTTAACGCCGCGTTGCGGGGTGGTTACTTACTGAACCCTAATACCATGATGTATGTTCGTCTGGGTGGCAACTGGGGCAAATGGACTTTAAATGTTCCCTTCACTAATGGGACGCTCTCCGGTTCCAAGAACCGCTTGTCCTTTGCGCCAGGCGTTGGTTTGGAAACAGCCGTCCATAAGAATGTTTACTTGCGCGTTGAATATACTTATGAGTTTGGCCCAAGCGTCCGGGCGACAACTGCAAATAATGCTACGTTTGTCAATGTGGGAACGATCCGTAGCCAATCTGGTAAAGTGGGCTTGTCCTACAAGTTCTAGGGATTATTTCCTTAAAACGATCCAAAAAACCCTGCGCTTTAGCGCAGGGTTTTTTATTTCCGCATGGATAGCGTCCTAGGGTAAAATTTCTCCTTCCTCAATGATAAAGAAGCCAAACAGATTAAGACGTGTGATCAATTAAGCTGATCCTTTAACGTAACGGCATTTTCAACGAATGTTTTAAAAATCAACCCTTTAGTTTCATTGCGAGGAGCGAAGCGACGTGGCAATCCAGGAGCCGCAATCAAGATTTCTTTTGTTGCCCCTGGATTGCTTCGCTCCGCTCGCAATGACGATAACTTATTGATTATTATTCCTTAATGTTTTTCAATATGAAATTGAAGTTGAGAATTCAATCTGATTGACCACACGCCCTAGCCCACAACAGGAGAGGCGCAACAGCCTTGTCAACAACCCCCATTAAAAGATTGCAAAACCAGGTTGATTGGCCCACAATCCACGCATCATAAAAGAGGGTTAGAAATGGGAAAGTTCATCCGGTCAATTTTATTTGATGCGTCATTTTATATAGCTTCTTTTGTCATGATGGTCATTTTTTTGCCCCTCATGATTTTTCCTCAAAACGCCATTTTTTGGGCGGGGCGCATGTGGGCGCACGTGGCAATGTCCTTATTAAAAAGGATTGTGGGTTTGTCCTATCGCGTTGAAGGGATAGAGAACCTGCCAGCGGGAGCCTGTATCATCGCTTGCAAGCATGAATCAGCCTGGGAAACCTTAATTTTTCACCTTCTGCTCAACCGCCCCGGGTATGCTTTAAAACGGGAGTTGACCTGGATCCCCCTCTTAAACCTTTATTTCAAGCGAATGGAAATGGTGGTTATTGACCGGGGCGCTGGCGCAAGCGCTTTAAAAAGCCTGTTGCAAGGGTCCCGCCGGATTATGGCGCAAAACCGCCCCCTTGTTATTTATCCGGAAGGAACGCGAGGGCTTCCGGGCAAACCCGGGAACTATCAAGCGGGCGTAGGCGTCCTCTATCGTGACTTAGGCGTTCCTGTTATTCCTGTCGCTCTTAATTCCGGTTTATTCTGGGGAAGGCGGAGCTTCTTCAAGCAGCCCGGGCAAATTACTTTACAATTCCTTCCCCCCATTCAACCCGGCCTTTCCCGGGCTGAATTTATGGAAAAATTGGTGGATTGCATTGAAAGCGCCTGTGCGAAGTTAAACGATGCGTAAGCAAATGAGGAGGAAGCCGTGTTTTTAGTAAACCACAAGAAAAGAGGTAACAGGCAACGTATTATACAGGGCATTTTCGCTGCCATCATTCTGGCGATTTGTTTTGATTATGGAAAACACTGGGCTTTAAAAAGAGTTCTGGAAGATGAGATTGCGCAGTCAGAAGCGTTCGTTTCCGCTGGATCCTTAAGAGTTTCTCCCTGGCCTTTATTCCAAAATCATCTGGTTTTAAAAAATTTTCATGTTCATGCGTCAGGAACGCCCCTTACGGTGGAGGAGGCACGGATCCGCCAAAGATGGGGAGAGTGGAGCCTTGCGCATATCCACGCTATAGGGGTCAGGGTTGCCGGAACTGCCTCGATTCAGGAAGCGCAAGGGATTTTGGATACAGCGGACTTAAGGACACGCGTGAAGGTATCTCCCCTTATTCTCAAGGACGTTCAAATTAATCTGCCTCTTCTTGCTTTTTCCAGTTCTGAAGCTTCTTTTGATTTTCTTTATGAAATGAGCGCCCATCAGCTCTCTTTGAAAGTGGATGCGCCAAAAACGTCCTTTCCCAATGGCGTCACTTTTGGCCTCACTGGACAAGGCGATATTTATACAAAAGCGCCGATTCGGGGGAAGATGGATGTTAAAATTCAGAACATTGATAAAATGATGAAGGAACTTGTAGCTGCAGGGGTGATTGATGCCTCTCAGGCGGGATTGGTGACAACAGGGAGTGACTTCCTGGAGAAACTCGGGCTTCACGATATCACATTGCCTCTCAAGATTGAGGATGGCGGCGTTTCCCTGGGGCCTATCTCCTTGTTTAAGGTGGGGAAGACCGAAATGCAAAATTGAAGCGTATTTTCCCTGATTTCTGTTGCCTTTAACATTCTTTCCTCCCGGGGTTCAGGTGGGGGATTTTTCAATGTCCACCCTGGGAGACTTATTACCGATGACATTAAAACCGCAAAAGGTCATTAATAGCTGTCTTGGCGCGTGTCCTGGCATCGACTTGCTTCACAATGACAGCGCAAGCCAAGGCGGGTTGGCCAGGATTTGTCACGGGAACGGTTCCTGGCACCACAACGGAATAAGGCGGGACATACCCATAAGTTATTTCACCCGTTTGGCGGTGAATAATTTTGGTTGACGCCCCTATAAAGACGCCCATGGAAATAACAGAGCCTTGTGCGACAATGACCCCTTCGGCAATTTCACTTCGCGCCCCAATAAAGCAATTGTCTTCAATAATCACAGGGTTTGCCTGCAAAGGCTCTAAGACGCCCCCGATTCCCACACCTCCGGAAATATGGCAGTTTTCACCAATTTGGGCGCATGACCCAATTGTTACCCATGTATCGACCATTGTGCCTGCTCCCACATAAGCGCCGACGTTCACGAAACTCGGCATCAACACGACATGGCGCCCAATATAAGCGGAATGGCGGATAATGCTACCGGGAACCGCCCGAAAACCAGCCGCGGCAAAATCCCGGGC
>CAYRJJ010000012.1:13846-23140 GCA_964424515.1 uncultured Candidatus Finniella sp.
GGGCTGTCCAGCCGGCGCATTTCAAAGGAACCTTATCAAACCAGGTTGCGGAAGAGAGTCCACCCTCTACGAGTTCGCAGCCCTTTAACCAAAAAGCCAAAAGAATGGCTTTTTTAAGCCATTCGCGGGTTTCCCAGGCTTCCCCTGCTTTGGCCGCAACACGCAAATGACCCTGATCCAAAAGAGCCAGAACATGATCAACAGCCGCCCGGGTCTCTCCCGTTGTCTGGGGTGATAATTTCTCTTTCCGTTCCCAGGCGTCTTCTATAATTGATTGGTATTTTTGCATTCTTTTGGCTTCATATAGGTTGGGGGTTGCCGATTGCGAATTGCGCAATTTCCGCTCTCAATTCCGCGATACCCCCTTTTGTTACTGTGCTGGTTAAACTGATTTTTGGAAAAGCAGCGGGGTGCGTTTTGATTTTTTCTTCGATATTTTTATGCAAGTCCCGCAACTGTGACGGTGAAACTTTATCAACTTTCGTCAAAACAAGGCGATAGGAAACAGCCGCGACGTCCAGCATCCGCATCATTTCAAGATCATTAACTTTTATCCCATGACGGCCATCTATCAGCACATAAACACGTCCCAAAGTCGGGCGCCCTTTAAGGTAGAGCTGGATCAATCCATTCCACTGCGCAATGGAGGCTTTGGAGGCTGTAGCATACCCGTATCCCGGCATATCCACCAGGACTAACCGGTTACCGAGGGAAAAGAAGTTGAGTTGTTGCGTACGCCCAGGGGTATTGGAGACGCGGGCCAGGGTTGTCCGGTCAGTAAGGGCATTAATAAGACTTGATTTTCCAACGTTTGACCGCCCCGCAAAAGAGACTTCTGGTTGGCCAAAGTCTGGCAAGTCATTCAAAGAAGAGGCGCCCCGCAAGAACTCGCACTCTTGCGCGAACAACCATTTCCCCCACGCCAGGGACTCTGCGCTATCTTCTTCTGACATTGGCTGTACGGCGGCCTTCAAGACGCATGATGGCCCATTGCTGCGCCATAGACAAAATATTGTTCCAGGCCCAATAAATAACCAAACCAGCGGGAAAGGAGGCTAACAGAAAGGTCAGAAAAAATGGCATGAGCATGAAAGCTTTAGCTTGGGTGGGATCCGCTGGCTGGGGATTTAGCTTTTGCTGGAAAAACATGGTCAATCCCATAATAATGGGCCACGCGCCAATCATGAAGAAAGAAGGAGGCGTCCAGGGAATCAACCCGAACAGATTAAACAGGGAAGTCGGATCCGGCGCTGACAAATCTCCGATCCATCCATAAAAAGGCGCATGCCGCATTTCCAGGGTCACAAACAGCACCTTATACAAGCAGAAAAAAACCGGGGCCTGGATCAACATGGGTAAGCAACCTGCTAAAGGATTGATCTTTTCCTTACGGTACAACTCCATCAATTCCTGGTTCATGCGAAGTTTATCATCGCCATAGCGTTTTTTTAAAGCTTCAATCTTCGGTTGAACCTGCTTCATATGCGACATAGACCGGTACGACTTATTCGCCAGAGGAAAGAAAACTACCTTAAACAAAACCGTTAAAGCAAGAATAGCCAGCCCGAAATTACCAAGGAGCTTGTGCAAGTACTCAAGAACGTAAAACAGGGGCTTTGTAAGGAAATAAAACCATCCAAAATCAACGGCAAGGTCGAATTTGTCAAAACCAAGCTTGGTTTCATAGTCATCTAAAACACGTAAAATTTTTGCGCCAGCAAATAAATGGTGCGTCGTCTCAACAGAGCCGCCTGGCTTGAGGTCGACCCAGGGACCCATAACTTGTGTTTGATATTGGTCTTGCCCTTCCATGGTTTGACCTCGAAAAACTGTTTTTTCAGATGTTTTTTGATCAGGAATCAGCGCAACCAGCCAATACTTATCCGTTATGCCAATCCAGCCCCCGGTGGTGAATTCTTCAATGGTTCCTTTTTCTTTTAATTTAGCGTATGTGAGTTCCGTTAATTTCCCGTTTAAAACGCCAATCGGTCCTTCATGCAAAATCATATAACCCCCGACTTCAGGCGTGTCTAACCGGCTGATCTGCCCATAAGCGCTCAAGGATACAACTGAATCCCTGGTATTGGTGACCCGGTCCGTAACCGCAAACATATAGTGATCATCAACCGTAATCGTGCGTTGGAATTTTAAGCCCTCCCCATTGTCCCACTCCAAAACAACAGGCGTGTCTTGCGTTAAATCGGGTGAAGACGTTGTCCAGACAGTTTGCGAATCAGGGAGCTTTATGCCCGCTTCTTGAGCAACCCACCCGAAATCCGCATAGTAAGCTCCCTTCGTTCCTTCTGGCGCCAAAAGAGTAATGGGGGGACTCAACTGATCAGCGGCCTCATGATAATCCAGGAGAAGCAAGTCATCCAAAAAGCACCCCTTCAAATTGATTGAGCCTTTTAAATGGTCCGTCTTAATCGTTAAGCGGGGACTTTGCTGGAGGGTTTCTTTCAAAGGCAAAACCGTCTTGAAGGCGGGCACGTTTTTCTTTTCTGCAGTGACCGGTTTTTCCCCTTTCGCTTGATGGGCCAGTTCTGCCTGGCGCATCAAGGCTTCCTGTTTAGGACGCTCATAAAAATGATGAAACCCCAGAAAAATTAAGACGGCCAAGACAACGGCGAGTATCAGATTTTTTTGTTCATTCATAAGGGATCTCGGTTTGTGTTTATTTCAAGAAGGACGCGGACAGGAAGAAGGTTGAACAGGCTTTGGACGCTGATGCTGAAGGGAACCAGGCGCATGGCCTGGAACGGGATCATATCCCCACTCGCCTCCCAAAGGGTGGCAGCGGAACAGGCGTTTTATAGCCATCCCTCCCCCACGGCGCAAACCATGATGTTCAATTGCATGAATGGCATACCGGGAGCATGTCGGATCAAACCGGCAGCGAGGCGGCAAAAAGGGAGAAACAAGACGACGATAGCCGTGTAAGGATAAAACGACCAGACGGGTGATAATCATAGTGATGGTAATTCCAAACGATTAAGGGCTTGATGAAAATCACGCAGAAGAGCCGTAAAAGGCGCCGTTACTGCGGTGGAACGCGCAATGAGAACAATATCTTCACCAGAAAAAGAAAAGGACGGGCACGCGGATTGAACAACAGCACGCAAGCGACGGCGCGCAAAATTGCGTTTAACCGCATTGCCGACTTTTCGACTGGCTGTAAAGCCAACGCGCAAAACGGGCAAGCCTGACCCACCCTGATTTACTTTTGAACGTTCAGCAAGCTGAACAATCATGGTTGGCATAACAACCTTCCGTTGGTAAGCAGCAACCCGCAAAAAGTCCGACCGCTTTTTTAAGTGCGGAATTGTTGACATGCAAATGCCTTAACTCTGTTAGATTTTAGGCAGACAGGCGCTTGCGCCCTTTTGCTCGACGAGCGTTAATAATCCGTCGGCCACCAACCGTGGCCATACGGGCACGAAAGCCATGACGGCGTTTACGTACAACATTACTTGGCTGAAATGTTCTTTTCACAATCTTTTCCTCTTAAATTCATACCTCATTTTATATTCCCCTCTTTGAGCGGAGTCAAGGCTTTTATTAGGCTAAAACCCACCATCTAATTTTTTATAATATAGTATTTTAGGGTAACTTTTACCATGTTGCCGCGCTTTGATGGCATTGTCTTAAGGAAAGTTGAGCGTGGTAGTAGGAAATAATTAAACAAAAATACTATAGCAGCTCAGGTAAGGAAAGAAAGGCTTTTTGGATTTAATAAAAATGCATTCGTTTCACCAGGCAGACGCAAAGTTTTTTTAAACACTGTTCCCAACATAGTGAATTAATGAAGCCAACAGAAGACACAGTACATTTCCGCGTTATTATAAGCTCACTACTGGTCTCTTAAAAACCCCTCAGTCAATTCATAATCCCTTATGAATCGACTGAGGGGTTTTGGCAACTTTCCTAAAAAATTGCATAGCCCAGCGCGGCGCCTACAATAATAGTCCAGGCAATCAGCCAGGTAAACCATTTCGTAGCGGGCATCAAATTATCATTGGCGGACGCCTGAATAATTTGTAAAATCATCCCCTGTGCAGGATCGGGCATATTTCCTTGTTGTCCCCGTTCTGAAGCTCGGGTTCTATTCCTGTTCGTTTCAATCATATGCTCTCCTCCAGACGTTTTTCCATGGGAATATACTCCCGGTACGGTTTTCCCGTATATAACTGACGGGGGCGTCCGATCTTTTGCATCGGATCCGCGATCATTTCTTTCCATTGAGCTATCCATCCAACGGTTCGGGCAATGGCAAATAATACGGTGAACATAGAAACCGGGATACCCATGGCTTTAAAGATAATGCCGGAATAAAAGTCTACATTGGGATAAAGTTTTTTCTCAATGAAATACTCGTCCGTAAGGGCGACCCGCTCCAGCTCCATCGCAAGCTGCAGGGTTGCATTATTCTTCATGCCTGCTTCGCCCATAATTTCATGGCAGGTTTCCCGCAAAACAGACGCCCGCGGGTCATAGCTTTTATAAACCCGGTGGCCAAACCCCATAAGGCGAAAAGGGTCATTCTTATCCTTCGCCCGTTGAATATAGCCTGGAATACGGTCCAGATGGCTAATCTCTTCCAGCATCCCCAGCACAGCCTCATTTGCCCCCCCATGGGCAGGGCCCCATAAGGCCGCAATCCCAGCCGCAATACAGGCAAACGGGTTTGCGCCGCTTGAACCTGCCAGCCGAATGGTTGATGTGGAGGCGTTTTGCTCGTGATCCGCATGTAAAATGAGGATGCGGTCTATGGCTTTCGCCCATGTCGGATTTATTTCATAAGGCGCGGTAGGCGTCGAAAACATCATATTGAGCATATTTTCTGAATAAGAAAGACGGCTTTGAGGATAGACGAATGGCTGACCTATGGAATATTTATAGGCCATTCCCGCTAATGTCGGCAACTTGGCAATAAGGCGCAAAGCCGCGATTTGACGCTGGTCCGGGTCACGAATATCCAGGCTGTCATGATAAAATGAAGATAACGCTCCCACAACGCCCACCATGACCGCCATAGGGTGCGCATCCCGGCGAAATCCCCGATAAAAGGCGCTCACCTGCTCATGAACCAGCGTATGCTTATGAATAGATTGAGTAAAATATTCTTTTTGGGTCGATGTTGGCAAGTCCCCATACAGGAGAAGATAGGCGACTTCCATAAAATCACTTTTTTCAGCCAATTGCTGAATCGGATACCCGCGATAAAGCAATATGCCTTTATCTCCATCAATATAAGTGATTTCTGACCGGCAGCTGGCCGTTGAGGCAAAGCCCGGGTCAAACGTAAATAACCCGGTTTCTCTATATAGCGTCTGCAGATCCAAGGCGCCTGGCCCATCTGTCCCAAAATAAACCGGCAGATTGACTGTTTTTCCCTGGTAGCTCAATTGAACGGCATCCTGGGCCATGGGCGCTACCATCGTCATTCTTTTCTCCCTATTTTCATAACAGTTAGAAGAACTGCTTACATGCTGCAAGAAATATTGGATGCTTGACCTTTATCTTTAATTTTAACCCTCAAAGGTAAAGGAATCAATAACACGGATATGAATAGATTTCGTATCTATGCCTGGTGGTGCGCCAGAGCCTGAAAGGTTCACTCAAAATCTTCTTGTAGCGCTTTTCGCACAGGCTCTGGCATCAAAGTTTTGATGGAAAAATGAGGATGGGTCATTTCAACAATAATATCCTGATGGGGTTTTGAAAAATCAATAACCTGGTCTTTTGTGAAAGCCCACCGGACAAAATGAATCGCTGAGGTCTTGCCGGATTCGGTCGTCCGGTTGGGGTCGTCTTCAGGCGTTGCCATCACCGTATGGCCCGCAAAGCGAAGGGATAAATGATGCTCGATGCCTGCCAGTTTTCCAAGAACCTGGCCCCGGCGAACCGGGTCATCAATTTCAATCATAAATGTAGCGACCAGCCCTTGCCCTTGAGGAAGGAGAGGGTTGTAAGCCAGCAGCTCGTCCTCAATTTGCGCATCTCCCCCTTTTTCAATATAAAGCATTTCTTGAATTTGCCACCAGAGGGTATCAAAATTTTCAAAGAAAAGGGTCGCTTCTGCTCCTAAGGGGACGCGGCGATTTTTTTTAATGCCGATGATCTCCTGGCGTTTTTGGGCTCGAATTCTGGTAAACTTTTCGAGCGAAAGAAGATCTGCTTTTGTAAGGCGTTTTTTCATTTATTTCTTTTTTCGTTATAATCCGTAAGCCCGAGCAAAGATTTCGATGGGATGCGCCTCCTCCACACGAACCTTTTCATCTAGTTTCTCCATCCCTTGACGGATATGCGTAGCCGCCAACGGACATTCAGATAAAACGAGGCGGTTCCGGGTTTTGAGGGCCTGTTGCGCAACAGGCTTGCCGACTTTTAAGGCCACATCAAAATTTTCAACCATGACGCCCCAAGCGCCTCCATGGCCTGAACACCGCTCCATCACTTGTAAATCAATATCGGGAATCAGGCGCAACAGCTCTGCCGCTTTCTGTCCTATATTTTGCGCGCGCGCATGACAGGCGATATGAATCGTTATCCCTTCGTTGAGGGGCTGGATCCCTGTCGTTAAACCCGGGTCTTTTGAAAGGGCAACAAGATATTCAGCGATATCCCGCGTGGCATCGCTTAAGAGACGCACGTTTTCATCATCGGGCACAATCAATGGCCATTCTGATTTGAGCATCAGGGCGCAAGAAGGGACAAGGGCGATGACTTCGTAACCTCTGTCAATCCAGGAGCGCAACTCAGCCGCAACCCAACGGGCGGCCTTTGCCACAGCGGCGATGTTCCCTTGTTCCAGCAAGGGCATACCACAACACCCCGGGTAAACAACTTCTGTTTCAACGCCATTATGGGCCAAGACTTTTCGCGTTGCTAACCCAATTTTCGGGTCATTATAGTTACCATAGCAGGTTGCGTAAATAACAGCTTTGCGCCCATAAGCCGCTGCCACCTTATTTAAAGGCAAGGGTTCACGCGTTTGGCGCAGAAGAGTTTTTGAGTGGAATTTAGGAAGCGCCGCATCCCGATGAACCCCGAGGGTTTTTTCCAGCAAGGGACGGGTCAGCGCGTTTCCTTCTTTTGTCGCCCAATTGGCCAGGGGAGCAACAGCTTTTGCAAGCGTTCCCGTCACATCTGTCCTGGCCATCACCTTGCGCAACGGGGGAACTTTGCCCGTCGAGAATTCCAGCGCCCGGTAACGCAGCATTAAATGGGGAAAATCCAGGTTAAATTCATGGGGGGGAATATATGGACACTTTGACATATAGCATAAGTCACACAGCGTGCAAGCCTCAACGACAGGCGCAAAGCCAATGCTCTCTACAGATTCCAGTTCCCCGGTTGAGGATCCATCAATTAAGTCAAACAGGCGGGGGAAAGTATCACATAAATTAAAACAGCGGCGGCATCCATGACAAATATCGAAGACGCGCCGCATCTCTTCGTCAAGCTTTTCTGGATTCAGATAATCAGGGTGAGTCCAATCAATAGTGTGCCGCATCCAGATGAAGCCTTCCCTTAATAGCATCCTAGCCACATTTGCCCCACGACGACTTACGACGTGAAGTCACTTACCTCGTGCCGTCCGTCCTGAGCGTAGCAATCCGCTTGAAAAGTGGATTGCGAAGTTGAAGAGAGAAATTCATTCATATCCTTCGGCTTCGGCATTCGACGCCTACGCTCAGGATGAACGAAGCAAGGAGTTCCTATGAGCCTTTTAACTCATTGTTTCTAAAGCTCTTTGGAAACGGCCTGCATGCGAACGCTCCGCTTTGCCTAATGTTTCAAACCAATCCGCAATTTCCTCAAACCCTTCTTCACGCGCCGTGCGGGCCATACCGGGATACATATCCGTATATTCATGCATCTCCCCTGCGATGGCTGCCTTGAGGTTCAAGGACGTGTCTCCTATAGGCAGACCTGTTGCCGGATCACCAACAGCCTCCAGGAATTCCAGATGTCCGTGGGCGTGGCCGGTTTCTCCCTCCGCGGTGGAACGAAAGACGCTTGCCACATCATTATGCCCTTCAATGTCGGCTTTTTGCGCAAAATATAGATAACGACGGTTCGCTTGTGATTCACCAGCAAAAGCATCCTTCAAATTTTGTTCTGTTCTACTTCCTTTTAATGACATTATTTTTCTCCTCCTGACTCAGCGATTTATTCAAAGGATACTATCTGCTAAACAAGGTCAAACGTCAAGAGAACGGATAGACTTTTTTACAAAACAGGATTAAAAGCCACTACAATCCCGTGTTGCCGCTTTTCCCAAAGAAGCGCCGTCCTGGTCAGCATCCATCATACTAACCCCAAAAAGACCAAATTTATCAGACTTTACCTTTTTCAGCCTTTGCCTCTTCTAGATTAACTTGCCTAAAATTTACGCCTCTTAAATTTTTCCCGGAAAAATGACACCCCTTCCCTGTTGAACCCTTCAAACTCTTTTCCTTTTCCAGTAGACTCAATAGACTTCAGCAATTCCCGCTGAAGATGTATAAAAAAATAGGCTTAGAAAAAAGGTATAAAAAAGTACCACCTCAATTTATGGGTGTTTTTGAGGCATGGACTCAGGGATAAAATCCATCTCATCGTCAGTTTACACAAAATTATCTCTTTTTCAATCCATAAGGTGTGCGAAAAATATTTTTTAGGATCAAGCCATATCAAGGTTTTTTTTGCTCAGCGGGAATTGCTGAATAGACTTCTTTCGAAATCACAAGCGCGCATATCTACGCCTGAGAGATCAAAGGATGGTATGGAGGTTCTTTTTTCACAAATGAGTGAAGTATTCACCATCTGAAGGGTTCTCTGCAGGGAAGACGCCCATGGCAAGGAGACGACACAAGGAACAGGATAGGCGTAGAAAATTTAATCAGTGAAACGTCTTGCAACTTGTCCGTATACTTTCGCTACGCGATAATATCCGGAACCAGTAAGGCATCAATTTTTTGAATTTGATCTTTAACAAGGACCTTGCGTTTTTTTAACCGGTGGATCTGAACCTCATTTGTAAGACTTTGTAATGATAGTTGCGCGATTTCTTCAGCCAGATGGTGATCTTCTTTTTTAAGCTTATCTAACTTGTGGTGTAATTCTACAACCATACTTGGTTCTAGTGACATTATTTCTTTAACACCCGCATTGTTTTATTGCATCCTATATAATCACTTCTTAATAGAATTAACAAGATAAATAATAAATACCTCATTTAAAAGGGCATGAAAGAACAAGAAAAGGATCAATGGTGCCCAGAGCCGGAATCGAACCAGCGACACAGGG
>CAYRJJ010000012.1:23150-24631 GCA_964424515.1 uncultured Candidatus Finniella sp.
AAATGCTTGCTCCGTAAGACTTTGAGGCAATTTTCTGTGAGCGAATATTTGACCAACGTTGTGCCTTTTTAATATCAGTAAGGCAACGATCTGAACAAATGCTATGGAAAGCTTAGAAGCCGTTTGGAAAGTCTCTAGCATAGTCTGTCAAGCATAATTTGAATCATGGCAATGCGAGCAAAATTCTCAGCAGAACACGTGAGAATTTCAAAATCTTTAGCCATCCGCCTTGCCACCTGACATTTTTTTAAGAAGGAAGAAAGCCTATTAAATTTTTCATAGAAAAGCTTTAAATTCTCCCTAAAAAAGGAGAATCTCGATGAGGAAAAAGAATGGTGGCGTATGGCATCTTGCGCAGACTATAGCCGATGACCTGGAAGATCGAGAGACAGGCTTAAGCAAGCCCCAAAGATATGGGCTGGCTGACATAGCCGCCAGCGTTCTGACTTGCCGCAGCGTCAATACATCTCTGACTTAGTATTTTTATATGATTCATAATCGCTTCCGCTGCATCTTCCGGGCTTAAATTGCTGACATTTAGCGAAAACAAATTAGGGTGGGAGATGGAAAGAAGTGGGGTTTCATCGTGCACATCTTGCGGATCAATTGATTTCCATCGATCGCGCCTGTTTGGATTCACAACCCGTCGTAAATGTTCATCTTGATCAATCAAAAGCCTGACAGGCACAAATATTGAGCCTCTTGCTTCTGCCATATAAACCACTTCTGCATAACAGACTTTATCGCCTGCGTCTTCGTATAGGTTGTTTGTTAGCACGTAACTGTTATGGATTTCTTTCGCTAGAAACGTCAAAACGCATCTTCTAATATTCCCAATCGCCTCCCAAGCAAAATCAGGTATTTTTGCGTAGCCATCATATTGCAATAGTTCAAAAATAGGATTATTGATTAGCTGATTATCGCACACGATAAAACCATGCCTTGATGCTAGTTCTTTAGCTATGGTGTATTTACCGACCCCAGGCTTACCTGTTAAATAGATGATTGTTGTTGGTTGTGTCATATCATCACACTCCTAAATACATCTGAAGCTGGGGTTTTCAGCCACTTTGGGATGAGTTCTCTTAAGGGCTCAGCTCTAAAATCAATTTCAGATAATTGATGCAAGGGCACCCAGATTAATTCAATATGCTTTTCAAGCTGGGGAATTTTATTATTGCTTTTCAAAGATTCTGATTCAGCCTCAAAAATAAAATTATATTCATGGTTGTGACAGATACTGCTATGACCAGGTTCGAAGCTGTATTCTAAACATCCTAAAAATCTCTTGATCTTGCAATGAGCTCCAGTTTCTTCCATTAATTCACGAAGGAGCGATGTTTCAACCGATTCACCATGCTCAACATGACCCCCTGGGAGAAAATAAAAACTGATTGGCAGGTCAAGTGTTTTGCAAAGCAAAATATAATGCTTATCCGAAAAGTACCTGTGAATTGAGTTCCCGCTATGGTATGCTCTTT
>CAYRJJ010000013.1:0-24575 GCA_964424515.1 uncultured Candidatus Finniella sp.
GTATACGCCTCAAGAGCATTATGATTATGAAGAAGAAGGCGTTGCGTCCTGGTATGGTCCCCGGTTCCATGGCCGCCCCAAATCCTGCGGGGAGATTTTTAATATGCATGGCATCAGCGCTGCCCATAAAACTTTACCCATTCCGTCGGTGGTCCGGGTGACAAACATCCGGAATGGAACCAGCGTGAAGCTTCTGGTAGATGACCGAGGACCTTTTGTGGATGACCGCATTATCGACTTATCGAAGGGCGCTGCGACTTATTTGGGAATCTGTAATCAGGGGCTAGGAAAGGTTCGCGTGGAATGCTTGCCGGAAGAGAGCCAAGCCTTTGCAAAGTTTGTCGCTCAATATGGCCGTTATGGACGGGATCCCCGTGGCCATTCATGGGAAATGATCTTTCGTCAAAAATTTGATCACGGTGGGCGCGTACCTGTTCCAAGGTTGTTAAGGACAAGTCAGCCGCGCCGCATTCAAAAAAATGAGAATTGGCCGAAACCAACGTTCACTAAAAACCGCCAGCCGTTTCGCCGGCCGGGCGCCCGGCCGGCGCTTGTGTCTGGTCGCTCCTTTAACCAGGTGGAAGATAAAGTCCATGAGAAGGAGATTGATCAATTACTAAATGAGACGCGCGCGTATTTAAGGCGCAAGCAGGTCTAAGGAGCCTAGAAAAATGAACATTACCATTGATTCTTCGATTGTTGAGCCATCTGCGACATGATTTTTGCGCTTCCCATACGCGCGTAAGGTAAACCGCGCTTTGCGTTCCGGTTCTCAAAATCACTTGCGCCTGACTCAAAAATTTCTTGAATAAATGTAAAGTTTATTATTTCCAGTACCCCTAAAACCCTATTTAATGGATGTTCCATGGATCTTTTTTTTACTATTTTCCGTCGTTGCTGTGATGGTTTATCAAACCGGGAGGACAAAAATATCTTTCCTTTTCAAAGCATTCGCAGAGCATATCAGCATTTGCCGGGTTTCTGGTTCCCGGCTTTTCTCCTTGTTTTGCTTATGACCCCGGGTACATTCGCAAAAACGCCAGCGGCGAAGTTAAAACCGGCTCCTGTGCAACTCCAAAAATCCCCGCTTCCCCCTCAACCAGC
Source organism: uncultured Candidatus Finniella sp. (assembly GCA_964424515.1). Lineage (GTDB taxonomy): Bacteria > Pseudomonadota > Alphaproteobacteria > Paracaedibacterales > VGCI01 > VGCI01. The sequence continues at coordinate 1,105 of CAYRJJ010000013.1, forward strand.
TTCTTCCGCTAATCCCTTAAAATTAGAAACGACTGCGAAGCAAGCCTTGTTGATTGATTGCACAACAGGAGTGGTTTTGTTAGAAAAAAATGCGGATGAGTTGATGTTTCCTTCTTCTATGACGAAGATGATGACCGCTTATATCATATTTGAAAACCTGAAGAGCGGAAATATTCAGATGGATACGACCCTGCCCGTAAGTGAGCGGGCTTGGCGAATGGGAGGGTCAAAAATGTTCGTACCCTTGAATGCGATGGTAAGTATTGAAGATTTGTTGAAGGGAATCATCATTCAATCCGGGAATGACGCGTGCATTGTTGTGGCGGAAGGGTTAAGCGGGTCTGAGGAAAATTTTGCCGAAGTGATGACGGAAAAGGCGCGAGAGATGGGGGCTTTGCGGACGACATTTAAAAATGCAAGCGGGTGGCCGGATCCACACCATTTAACGACAGCGCGGGATTTGGCGATTATCGCTCATCGGGTCATTACGGATTATCCGGAGTTTTACGGTATATTTGGCGTTAAAGAGTATGTCTATAACAACATCCGCCAATGGAACAGGAATCCTTTACTTTATAAAAATATAGGGTGTGATGGCATTAAAACAGGGCATACGGATAGCGGAGGTTATGGTATCGTCGCTTCCATCGTGCAAGGAGGGCGCCGGTTGATTTTAGTGGCCAATGGTTTGCGCTCGGAGCAGGACCGCGCCAATGAAGTCCTTAAATTGATGAGGTGGGCGACGCAAACGTTTGGCAATTATTCCCTCTTTAAGCCGGGGGACGTGGTTGATAAAATTCCTGTGTGGCTGGGAGAGGATAACTATGTTCAAGCGACAGTTCCTGAAGAGGTTATCGTGACTTTGCCAAAATTATCCCGCAAAGGCTTAAAAGTGGACATTCAATACGATGCGCCCGTTGCAGCGCCTGTCCAGAAAAATGCGCTTCTTGGTAAGATGATGATTACTTTACCCTCACAAGCGCGTCCGGTCGAAGCGCCTCTCATAGCGGCCCGGTCGGTTGGAAAAGCTGGTTTTTTCAAGAGAATAAAGGATTCGTTTCGCTATCTAATTTGGGGAAAATCTTAAGTGGTTGAAGTTATTGGAAAATTTATCACATTTGAGGGGGGGGAGGGGACAGGCAAGTCTACCCAGACAGCGTTATTAGCTGACTATCTTAATGATCAAGGTTATCAAGTTGTCTTAACCCGGGAACCAGGGGGAAGTGATGGGGCTGAGTTAATTCGCGCCTTGCTGGTATCAGGGGACGTTGGCCGCTGGTCGCCTATGACAGAGGCGCTGTTGCTTTATGCTGCCCGCGCTGAACATTGGTTAAAGGTGATTGCGCCAGCCCTTGCACGAGGAGAGTGGGTTATTTGTGACCGGTTCGCAGATTCTACTTTAGCTTATCAAGGATATGGGCATGGCGTGGACCGTTCGTTTATTAACAGGCTTTATACGGCTGTTATCGGAACACGCCAGCCGGATTGGACTTTTGTGTTTGATTTAGACCCTTATGTTGGCGTTCAGCGGGCGTTGAAGCGCCATACGAGTGAGAACCGCTTTGAGCAGATGGATATGGCTTTTCATCAACGGTTACGGGAAGGATTTTTAAGAATTGCCCGTCAATATCCCCATCGCTGCCATATTATTGATGCAACTCAATCTGTGTATGCGATCCATAAAGAAATAACGCATATCGTTTTGGGTAAATAGTTCCTCGAGTTCCCCGAGATTGTTTTGTTCAGGAGGCTATTTTGTCCCTTAAGGTTCCAGGGACTTGATTTCCTCTTCCGGAAGACCCGTTATCCTGGATATTTTTTGGATATCCATTCCTTCCTGAAGGAGCATACGAGCCATATTCTTTATCTCTTCTTCGTGCTTTATTTTCTCTTCTTTATATTTCTTTATTTCCTCTTCGTGCTTCTTCCTTTCTTCTGCCCTGCCTCTCGCTTCAGCAGCCTGGAGTTCATCCCGGTCGTTATAAAGTTGTTTCAGGTAATGGCTATAACCTTCCCTCTCCGCTGGCGTCATTTTTAATATGTTCAGCTTGTCAGCAACCCTTTGCATATAGGGAGAATGAAACGTCGTTGGGACATCGTCATATTTCATGACATACAACCAGTCATCTATTTCTTTTTCCAGGCGGTCATTAAACATCGGAACCGAAATAAAGAAATACTCCGGCAGAATATGGGTCGCATCACCAATGATTTCATCCGTTTTTGGGTCTTTGATGTGAACCGTTAACCTTTCCTTCGTTTCTATTTCCCTGATAATCGTTTGCCCATGGTGGATCGCGCCATTTCCAACAGGAAAATACAGCAAGGAGATATGAAAAACTTTAACGATTTCCGTATAATCCATCCGTTCCGCCAGATGGTCGATAATCAGGCGTGAGGTATTAAAGCAAGCCTTATGGATAAAGGAATCCTTAATCTGGCGTTCGATTTCAATGATGTATTTCTGGTGTTCCTCATCCTCGACAATCAGGTCAGCAAGGCTGCGTTTGCTTTTTCTGTCTTCCTTGTTGCTTTCCGTATCCAGCAAGGCGATGATTTTAACGTCCTTGTAACCTTGGGACTTGAGCAGGGCGGAAATAAACCCCTCGACGATTTCATAGTCCCCCTTGTCTTTGAGAAGGTACTTGATCGCGTAGTCAAAACTGATCAGTGGTTTACCGGTCATCTCCCATGTCCTTTCTTTTTTATGGTTTTCTAAAGCGTAGCAGGTATGACGGGAGTTTGCGCATGTTTACAGCTAAAATATTTTAAAAAGATCCCGCCTGCCAGGACGCAGAGAAGCATGCCAATCCAAAGAGTGACACGGAAACCGTAAAGAAAAGCAGTGTCAATTAATCCTAAAAGTCCTGGAATCTGTTCTGCTGGAAACTGTTTCAATTGCTCAGGCGTGTGTTCAACCTGACTCATGATGCTGATCAGGGCATGTTGCCCTTCACTTGTCATAGATGACCCTGCTTCCGCTATGAGACCAATGAGTTTTGGCCGACCAAACATCACGAGAAAGCTGGTTGCCGCAATGACGCTGATGGCATTCCCCAACATCGTCGACATGGTAAAAACCGCGGAGCCTGTGTTAATTTCTGAAGCGTTTAAGGTTCTAAACATCCCTGTATTCATGGAGGGAAACCCGATGCCCAGCCCCAAACCGGCCAAGAGTAATCCCCCGCACACCATTAATGGTGTGCTGCTGGCATCTAAAAAGCTTAAAACAAGGAGCGCCAGGAAGATAAGGCTAATGCCAACAATGACAGGAATACGGATGTCCATGTGGTCAGCGAGCTTGCCGCCAATGGGGGATAAAATACCAATGGCTATTGTCATCGCAAGAAAATAGATTCCCGTCTCATGGCTTGAGAGCCGTAAAGTGTTTTGCAGGTAAAGCCCCATCATAATTAAGATAAGGGAAAAACAATAGGCGACGATGAAACAGATTGCGACCATGCTCATAAAAGGCTTGTTTTGTAAAATGGCGCGGGGCAAGACTTGAAAAGTTTGCTGGCGGTCCCGGTAGATAAATAAGAGGAGAAGGCAAAGTCCTCCCAATCCAAAAATGAGTAAGGTGGGATCCCCGATTCCCCATACTTCTATTTGGTTCAAGGCAAAAACGAATGAACCGAGGCCAAATGTCAAAAAGACCACGCACGGCCAATCAATTTTTATGGCGTCCGTTGGCTTCTTTTCGGGTGCTGCGTACATCAATAATACCAGGATAACCAAAAGACCTAAGGGAATATTAACATAAAAAAGCCATCGCCATCCAATTTCTTTGATAATCCATCCGGCAATTGTGGGACCGATCGCAAGCCCTAACCCGGAAGCGCCCCCCATGAAGCCCATGGCTATTCCTTGTTTGCTGGAAGGCACAGATGAAAAAATTAAGCCATAAGCAGGGGATGAAAAAATTGCCGCCCCAAGACCTTGAATAAGTCGGCCAACAATGAGGATTGAAACGTTATGTCCCAGACCTGTAATCAGAGAACCTAAAATAAAAATCGCGATGCCTAAGGTGAGGGAAAACTTCTTGCCATAAATATCGGCAAAACGGCCCGCAGGAACCACCAGGGCAGCCCAGATTAATACATATCCACTTAAAAGCCATTGCAGGATGTTGAGTTCGCCATCAATCTCTTCCGCAATAGGGACTAAAGCCAGGTTTACAGCTGTATAGTCGATGTTTATTAAAAAAATCAACATACCAATGGCAAACAGCATGATCCATGAGTGAAAATTAAGGGTTGCCGGAGATGCCGCCATGGAATGATGAACCTTTATTCCGCTACAGGGAGAAACAAAAACGAACCATTGGTGATAAGCTATCCAACTCTTGCCGTGCTATGCAAGAGAAAAGGAGCGCAGATCCAAGGCAATCTTATTAAAAATAATTTAAAATAGGCTTTATTCCCCTACTTTGCGCACGCCTTTAACATGATACGCTTTCCGTCCTGCAAAAATCTGGCAGGTGAATCATTTTAATAAAATATTAATGATCTTTTGTGCTTAATTTTGACAGGAATGCTGTTCAGGGGAAGCTATGATGAATATGCCGAGGAGCCGTTTCTTTCGGGTCATTTTTCGCTTGTCTTTACTTCTCAATATGGTTTTGATTCCCTATGCGTTTATGAAAGACCATCTCATTTATTTTTTCCGGCATAGCCATAGCCACGACTGGATTACGCAACCCGTGATGAACAGTTCCTGGTATAAGTCGATTTATCAGGTAGAGCGAACGACGGGTGAAAGCGTTTTAAAACTCTATCAGTTGATGAAAGATGTGCACGATCTTTTTGAAAAGCACCAGGTAACGTATTGGGTCGATGGGGGGACGCTTCTGGGCGCTATTCGTCATCAGGGCATCATTCCGTGGGATGGGGATCTGGATATTGCCGTTCGTTTTGAGGATGGATTTCGCTTTCAAAAAATGAAAGCCGATTTTGAGAAATTAGGATATGAGGTAGATGAAGCTTACTTTGGATTTAAAATCTACCTTATTGAAAACCCAGAAGATCGTCTTCATAATGTATGTTGTGATGTGTTTATGATGGCAGGAGATGGGGGTAAATTTATTTACTATAGCCCAAGCGCACAGGAGCGGTGGCCCATATACATAAGGGAAGATGAATTATTTCCTTTAACAAAATACCGATTTGGAGATGTTGAAGTATGGGGGCCTAATACACCTGATGCCTACCTAACACGCTTATATGGCAACTGGCGTACCCAAGCTTATAAAGGAGGAGATCATTTGAAGTTAAATGAAGTCAACAACATTCCTTTTGCCTTATGCGGGGAAGACCTGGAGCCGGGCAAACCTACAGGGCCTTTAAAGGATCGGGTGGGAAAAAATTAACTAAACAGATGATGAAAATGTGTTTGATTACGCTGGCATTTTCGCATTTTCAATCAATTGAGCAAGAACTTGCGCGAAAGGCAAGATTTCCTGGGTTTTCCCATCAAGGCGGCGTACAGCGACCGTTCCATTTTCCGCTTCGCGGTTTCCAACGACTAAAATAACGGGAATTTTTTGCAAGGACATCTCCCGGATCTTATAGCTGATCTTTTCATTCCGTACATCCATTTCCGCTCGAATTCCATGGCTTTTCAAAGTGGTATAGAGATGATGGGCATAAGGATCCCCGTCGGATGTGACAGTCGCAATAGCGACCTGGACAGGGGTGAGCCAGAAAGGGAATTTTCCACCGCAATGTTCAATGAACACGCCCATAAAACGTTCAAAAGTTCCTAAGATGGCGCGGTGAAGCATAACAGGACGATGCTTTTTTCCATCTTCTCCCACATAAGATGCATCAAGACGTTCGGGCAGGACATAATCAACCTGGAGCGTCCCGCATTGCCAGTCACGGCCAATGGCGTCCCGTAATACAAACTCCAGCTTTGGCCCATAAAAAGCTCCCTCGCCGGGGTTTAACGTATATTCCAGTCCGGCGGCCGTAGAAGCTTCAAGCAGCGCTTTCTCGGCCAGATCCCAAATTTCATCGGCGCCTGCCCGCCTTTCAGGGCGGTCAGAAAAACGGACCTTGATGTCCGTAAAACCAAGGTCTTTATAAATACCCTTCAACAAATCACAAAAAGATCTGGTTTCCGATATAATTTGTTCGGGCGTACAAAAAATATGGCCGTCATCCTGGACGAACGCGCGGACACGCATCAAGCCATGCAACGCGCCAGAAGGCTCATTGCGGTGGCAGGAGCCAAACTCAGCCATGCGTAAAGGCAGATCGCGGTAACTTTTGATGCCTTGCTTGAAAATTTGGACATGGCAAGGACAGTTCATGGGCTTAATCGCGAGGACTTTGTCTTCTGATTCAACCGTAAACATATATTCCTGGAATTTTTCCCAGTGACCGGATTTTTCCCACAAGGAGCGATCCAGCAATTGAGGGGTTTTGACCTCTACATAATTGTTCGCTTCTAACCGTTGCCGGATAAAAGACTCAAGACCACGGTACAAGGCCCATCCCTTGGGATGCCAAAAAACACTTCCTACAGCTTCTTCCTGAATATGGAACAGGTCAAGGTCAGCCCCCAGGCGGCGGTGATCCCGTTTTTCGGCTTCCTCCAGCATGTGGAGATAGTCTTTCAGTTGTTGATCTGTTGCCCAGGCTGTACCATAGATGCGTTGCAATACGGGGTTATTGGAGTTGCCCCGCCAATAGGCTCCGGCAAGCTTCATCAGCTTAAAAGCTTTGCCCAGCTTGCCTGTGGAGGGAAGATGAGGACCCCGGCACAAGTCAATGAATTGCCCTTGACGGTAAAAGCTTAAAGGTTCGTCGCCTGGAATGCTCTCAATGAGTTCCGCTTTAAAAACTTCCCCCTGATCTTTATAGAACTGAATGGCTTTGGGACGGTCCCATTCCTCACGGGTGATGCGTTCATCTCGATCAACGATTTCCGCCATGCGTTTTTCAATTTTGCTCAAATCATCCGGCGTAAAAGCTGTCTCACGATAAAAATCATAATAGAATCCGTTGGTGATGGCCGGACCAATCGTGATTTGCGTCTCGGGATACAGTTCTTTCACGGCTTCCGCCAGCACATGCGCCGCATCATGGCGTAAGATCTCAAGGCCATCTTCTTCGCTGCGCGTCACGATTTCAACGGTCGATGCGGCGGGAACAGGAAGGGTCAAATCTTTTAAAACGCCATCTATCCGAACGGCCACAGCTTCTTTGGCAAGGCACGGGGAGATAGACGCCGCAATCTCAGCGCCTGTGACGATAGCGTCATAATGGCGGGATGTTCCATCTTTAAGTTTAATGGCGTGCATGGGCCTATCCTTTTTTTTAAAACCGTTTATCTTATTATCCATAGCGAATTCACCGCAACTATTCAAGAAAATGGACAGCAATTCCCGCTGAAGATGTATAAAAAAATAGGCTTAGAAAAAAGGTATAAAAAAGTACCACCTCAATTTATGGGTGTTTTTGAGGCATGGACTCAGGGATAAAATCCATCTCATCGTCAGTTTACACAAAATTATCTCTTTTTCAATCCATAAGGTGTGCGAAAAATATTTTTTAGGATCAAGCCATATCAAGGTTTTTTTTGCTCAGCGGGAATTGCTGGAAAATGGATAGAACCATCCTGCTTGAGTCTGACCTTAAAACCCCGAAAAACCACGTTTCTTGCCTTTAAGTCCCAAAAAATTCCGGCAAATTTATTGTCCCTGCTGGCGTAAGCCTTAACCAACGGGTCATATTTATTGTAACAGATTAAAGCTTCCGTAATAAAATTCCCCCCTTCTTTTTAAGGGAATTCGCTATACTCTCAACAAAAAAGCAGAAGAGAGGGAGAGGCCAATGGCTAAGGTAACGGTGCGGTTTGTTTGTCAGGATTGTGGAACAGGGCATTCTAAATGGGGCGGCAAATGTGAAGGATGCGGCGCCTGGAACCGTTTGGTAGAAGAACAGGTGGAGCGTAAACATAGCTTCAATCGCCCATCTCCGGTTGAGTTTGTCGGTATAGTGGGGGAATCTGCGATGGAGGCGCGAAAGATAACCCGTATTGGTGAATTTGACCGCGTTTGTGGCGGGGGGATCGTTCCCGGGTCTGTTTTGCTGGTTGGGGGAGATCCGGGCATTGGAAAATCTACCTTGCTGTTGCAGGTTGTTGCCGCTTTGGCGTGCCAGGTGCCTTGCGCCTATATTTCCGGAGAAGAGGCGGTTGCTCAAGTGCGCTTAAGGGCGCAGCGCTTAAAGGTGGAAGGGGGATCGCGCTTGCACCTGGCTTCTGCAACGAATGTGACGGATATTCTCAATGCCCTGGATCAGGTGGGTAACATTGAGCTTGTCATTATTGACTCAATTCAAACGATGACGATTGACGCGGTCGAATCCGCCCCTGGTACGGTTTCCCAGGTGCGAGCTTGCGCTCATGAACTCATCATCGCGGCCAAGAAGCGCAATATCATTGTTGTTTTGGTGGGCCATGTCACCAAAGAAGGCGCATTGGCAGGTCCCCGGGTTTTGGAACATATGGTTGATACGGTCCTTTATTTTGAGGGGGAGCGGAACTATCACTACCGTATTTTACGCTCCGTTAAAAACCGCTATGGAGCAACGGATGAAATCGGCGTCTTTGAAATGACGGATCGGGGATTGAAGGAAGTTCCTAATCCATCGGCCTTGTTTTTAAATGACCATAACCAGGATGTGAGCGGGTCTGCTATCTTCGCAGGGATGGAAGGGACGCGCCCGATCCTGTCGGAAATTCAGGCATTGGTGGCGCCGACTTACCTGGCTTCCCCCCGGCGGACGGCGGTTGGATGGGATTCAGGACGGTTATCCATGATTTTGGCTGTTCTGGAATCGCGCTGTGGTCTCATTTTTGGCAACAAGGATGTATATTTGAACGTTGCAGGCGGGTTAAAAATAATAGAACCAGCCGCCGACCTGGCGGTTGCTGCTGCCCTGGTTTCGGCGTTGGTGAATGTTCCCATTCCCCGGCAAAGCGTCTTTTTCGGGGAGGTGGGTTTGGCAGGGGAGGTCCGGCCGGTCGCTCAAGCGGAAAGCCGATTGAAGGAAGCGGCAAAATTGGGGTTTGTGCGCGCTTATTGCGCCTTGCCAGCTCAGCAAAAAAGCAATGCCGGTAAAGTTGGAATTGAGTCTATTCATGTCTTGAAGTATTTGATTGAATTGTTGGACTTTCTACCCAAATTGCCTCATACTAGAGCCAAATCTATGGCGCTTTAAAAAGTATTTTTGGAGTTACCGCTAAAAATGAACGGGTTAGATATTGTTATTCTTGTGGCTTTTTTTTCATCAACCCTTATTGGAGCCATGAGGGGCTTTACAAAGGAGATCTTAAGCCTGTTTAGCTGGGGAGGGTCCATAGCGCTTTCTTATATTTTCTTACCGGTTGCTCGCAATTTTGTGCATCCCTATATTGTTAATCCCATGATGGCGGATGGCGCCGCTCTTTTTTGTTTATTTATTATCTCTTTGATTATACTGAGTATTATTGCCAGTATTATAGCGGGGTATATTCATGAAAGTTCTTTCAGGGGCGTTGACCATTCTCTCGGGTTTGGATTTGGAATTTTGCGCGGCGTTGTATTCATTAGTATGGTAGAGCTTGTTTTTAGCACTTTTTCGCCTCGTCATATTCAGTCATCAACCATTCAAACCGCTCGTTTCATTCCTATGGTCCGAAAGGGTGGGGATACCGTCTTGCAGATTTTGCCCGCTTCACTTCGGACGACGATCATGGAACAGGCCGCAAAAGTAGAAAATCAGATTAACGCTAAGGTTCACGAACGCTTGAAGTCGGGTAACATGGGTGATCTGGGCACGGAAGGTAGCGCTTCAGAGGGGCTTTTTGAGGGTAGTGAACATAAAGGAACATCAGACGGAAGGTCGGCTTATGGAGGGCGGGCGCCCCCGCTTAACCCTTCTTCTGCAGGACTCTCTTCTCAGCCTCAAACGGGGAACAACCATCCTCCTCACCCAAGCCAACTTTCCCCGTTAGCGCCTCCTTCTGAGTCTCGCCCCGTTACGGTTAATCCTTCTTATCCAGGAGGGGTAGGGCACTCCGCATCGCCGCAAGATACCCAGCTAACGGTAGATGAATTGGCCAGGCTAAGGCCCCAATCATCCCCTAAAAAAGAAAGCGGGTACACACGGGGCCAACGGGACGATATGAACCGCTTATTCCAGGCGGCTGATGGAGAATAAGGTGGTAAGATACGTGCGTTTTGCTTTGGCTTTATGGGTTTCTTTTACTGCGGTTCAAGGAAACCAGCCTTTTCAATCAAAAGTCACCATTCCTTTGTGGACTTTGCTGTTGAGCGTTGAAGATAATGAGGGTTTACCGCGCCGGTTTAGAAGCACTTGGGACAAGATCCCTGAAACTTTTGAAACAACCGGCCTGTCCTCTCTCCAGATGGCGGGGAGTGGAGAATTTTCCGCCTTACAATTCAAAACCTTTGTGGATTACATCGGAAATTTTGGGGTTTTTCCCCATCAAATTGTGGTTGTGGATTTACGGGAAGAACCCCATGCCTTTATCAATGGCCATGCCGTTACGTGGCGCTCGCAAGGCGCGTGGTGGACTCAAAGCAATCCCGTAGCTCTTGTTCTGGAGCAAGAAAAAGAACGTCTTGCCAGCCTGTCTTTGGGCCAACAGGTATTGTTAAAACGCATTACCCATAAGGATAAAGCTGGATACGTTCAGAGTTTAAAAGACTATTCTTATACGGTTACTTCCCTTAAAACAGAAGAGCAAGTCGTTACAGAAGCGGGCGCTCATTATATCCGGTTGCCCGTGACAGATCATATGAAGCCTGAGGACAAGGATGTAGACCAATTTTTAAGCATGGTTAAAAACCTGCCGCCCCAGGCTTGCGTCTATTTTCATTGCCATGCGGGCCGGGGCCGTACATCAACCTTTATGATTATGTATGATATGATCCGTAATCCCAAGCTGCCCCGGGATGCCATTATTGACCGCCAGGTTCAGCTTGGCTCCCGTGATGTGCGTTGCCTTTCCGGTACGTTGAAATCCCGCAAACATCCCGATGAGAAATTCCGGCTTCGGTTCATTCATCTCTTTTATGAATATGTAAATGCGCCAGATGGTTATGGGGCAACTTCCTGGACAAAATGGGTGATGCAACGGTATACCCTGGGCGGGTGAAAAACAGGGGGTTTTGCCAGGGATTGGCGACCCTTATCTCTCCTTCGGTCGGATAAGGTCATTATTAACCAACACCTCAATTTTGTGAGTTGCGATATGCGTCCGGTCTGCTTTTGTAAACACAAACCCTTAAATGGCAAGCGCCTGACTGAACACAAAAAGCGGCTTAAGCGAGAAGCTATAAAAAAAGAGAAGCGCAAAGCGCGTCTCTTTTTTTTGGACTGCTATGTTGACCAAGGCGGGAGCTACTTTTCATCACAATAGATAAGATAATGTAAAAAAGCCCCTAAAATAGCCCCGAGGATGCTGGTTAGGGCAAAAAGTCCTAATTGTTGTACCGCCCATCCGTCTGCAAACGCGGCAACCCCAAGGCTGCGGGCAAAGTTAGAAGAGCCATTTGTGACAGGAATGGACAACAAATAGATAATAATAAAGGTGACCCCGACTGTGATGCCTCCAAAGCCTTTTGCGAAACCGGAGCTTATGGTGCTCAAGGTGACAAAAACAAGCAAGGCGGTTAGGGTAGTTTCTGTGATGCCGCTTGCGAGAAGGCTGTAATGATTGGGCGAATGATCCCCCCAGCCATTTGCGGCAAATCCTTCTGCGATGAATCCCGCATGGCCTGATGCGATGATGAAAAGGGTATAACCCCCGATAATGCCGCCAACCAGTTGAAAGAAAACATAAGGGATGATTAATTTTGTATCGAAGCGTTTACGTAAAGCCAACCCGATGGTGACGGCCGGGTTCACATGGCAACCAGATACAGGGCCAAGGGCGTAAGTTAAGGCCATGAGGGTTAATCCAAAAGCAAGAGCGACGCCCAGGACGCCAATTTCATTGCCAGCGAGAACGGCGCTGCCAGCCCCTATTAAAACGAGCATTAACGTACCAATCATTTCTGCAAAGTATTTTGAAAAAGAACTATGCACTGTATCCTCCTTAAAGTTATCCATGCTGACTACCCTTAAACCTTATACGCATTTTTAAAATAAATCTTCTAAAATTTTATATTAATTGATTTTATTGCGCTTAGATTGTTACTCAGCAAGGTTATGATGTGAGCTTTGCATAAGGATCCCACCATATCGGGCCGGAGAGATGAGGGAAGGACGGAGCATGATAAAAGAAGCCTCATTTAGAAAAGATGATATCAATCAACCCGTTGTAGTCGCTCGCGGCGTTCATGCCGTTCCTGCGCTTCCAGGCTTAACGTGGCGATGGGGCGCGCCTCCAGGCGTTTGATACCAATAGGCTCACCCGTTTCATCGCAATATCCATAAGAACCTTCTTCGATCCGGCGAAGGGAATCCTCAATTTTTTTAAGAACCTTACGTTCCCGGTCTTTTGCGCGTAATTCAATTGTACGGTCTGTCTCGTTGGCTGCGCAATCAACATGGTCGGCTTCGACTTGAGGTTCTTCTTGCAGGTGGGTAATGGTTTCAGTCGATTCCTGAAGCAGTTGCTGTCGCCAGTTCAAAAGCCGGTTGCGAAAGAATTCTATTTGTTGAGGGCACATAAAGGGTTCATCCTCTGAAGGCCGGTAGGTGTCAGGTATATCTAAATCTAGGGACATAAATTTTTCTCTCCAAGTAAATTGTCATTATCAATATATCTGCCATAACTTTGTTACTTTTTAGTTAATATTGGTATACTATAGGGTGCGACAATTTGACAATCAAGTCCCTAAAATTATTTGTAAAATTTATTTTTTCAGGTGTGACTTTTGCGCACATAGCTTTATAAAAGCAGGGGGAAAGCTTGTGAAACAAGGGCTTGAAAATTATCTCATTTCGTCCTACGTACTTAATATGTAATGTGTCACAAGAAATGCGTCACAAGAAATGAAGGAGTTTTTGCTATGAGTCATGATAATGTTCCACCCCTTGAAGCGACTTCGGGTGAGGATCTAGAAAAGATCGCTGAAGAGTTAGAAAAAAAAGCGGATTCTGAGAGCCAGCAGCTATCTGCGCTTGAGGGTGAGCTTGTGAATTTAAAGGATCAATGGTTACGGGCAATGGCTGAAACAGAAAATCTGCGTCGCCGCGCTCAACGAGACCGTGAAGAAGCCCTTAAATATGCCAGCGCAAATTTTGGACGGGATATGTTATCTATTGCGGATAACTTGCGCCGTGCGCTTGAGAGTTGCCTTGCAACCGAAGAATTGCCGGAGTCCGTTAAGGCGTTGATCCAGGGGATTGAGTTGACGGAGAGCGCTTTATTATCCGCGTTTGATCGCCATGGCATCAAAAAAATAGATCCCTTGAATGAAAAATTTGATGCGAATTTACACCAGGCCATGTTTGAGGTGGAGGATGAGACCGTTCCGGTTGGAACAGTGGCGCAAGTTTTGCAGACGGGGTATGCCATGCATGACCGCCTTTTACGCCCGGCAATGGTTGGCGTGTCTAAAAGCGGAGCGAAGTAGAAAAGCTTTGATTTTAAAAGACGGGGTATGACGGACAGCAAACTTGATTATTTGAGGCATCTGGTGTAAGTTATTAGCAGATAAGCAAGAATGCTGCTAATTTTATGATGGGATATTTTTAAGGAGAAGATCAAATGGCAAAAGTGATTGGAATTGACTTAGGAACGACAAACTCTTGTATAGCCGTGATGGAAGGTAAGAATGCCCGCGTTATTGAAAATGCGGAAGGCGCACGCACCACGCCTTCCATGGTCGCTTTTGGCGAGAATGGGGAGCGGCTGGTTGGCCAGGCAGCCAAGCGTCAGGCGGTTACAAATCCGGAGAATACGCTATTCGCGATCAAGCGTCTCATTGGCCGCCGTTTTGATGACCCTCTCACCCGAAAAGATATGGATCTGGTCCCTTATAAAATTATGAAGGGCGACAATGGTGATGCTTGGATTGAAGCTCGGGGAGAAAAATTCAGCCCGAGTCAAATTAGCGCCCTTATTCTTCAAAAAATGAAAGAAACAGCGGAGTCCTATTTGGGGGAAGCCGTGACCCAGGCTGTGATTACGGTTCCCGCTTATTTTAATGATTCACAACGCCAGGCGACAAAAGATGCAGGGCGTATAGCCGGCCTGGAAGTTTTGCGTATCATTAATGAACCTACCGCCGCAGCCCTGGCTTATGGCCTCGAAAAGAAGGGAACCGGAATCGTTGCCGTTTATGACTTGGGCGGAGGTACCTTTGATGTTTCAATCCTTGAAATAGGGGATGGCGTGTTTGAAGTGAAGGCGACCAACGGCGATACCTTTTTAGGGGGTGAAGACTTTGATGCGCGGATCATGGACTATGTCGCAGATGAGTTTAAAAAAGAGCAAGGCATTGATTTGCGCCAGGATAAGTTAGCCCTCCAGCGATTAAAGGAAGCCGCTGAAAAAGCAAAGATCGAGCTTTCCGCATCCATGCAAACGGAAATCAATTTGCCCTTCATATCTGCGGATGCCGCCGGCCCAAAGCACTTAAACGTAAAAATAACGCGCGCAAAGCTAGAGTCTCTGGTTGCGGATTTGATTGAGCGTACCATTGCCCCTTGCAAAGCCGCATTGAAGGATGCCGGTTTGGCGGCGGATAAAATCGAAGAAGTGATTCTGGTCGGAGGAATGACCCGGATGCCCAAGGTTATGGAGACCGTGAAGTCAATCTTTGGCCGTGAGCCACATCGCGGGGTTAACCCGGATGAAGTCGTGGCGATTGGCGCGGCTATCCAGGGCGCTGTTTTGCAAGGGGATGTGAAGGATGTTTTATTGCTGGATGTTACGCCATTATCCCTTGGAATTGAAACGTTGGGCGGAGTATTTACCCGGTTGATTGAACGCAATACCACGATTCCAACCCGTAAAAGCCAAACTTTCTCAACAGCGGAGGACAACCAGACAGCGGTGACCATTCGCGTATTTCAGGGGGAACGGGAAATGGCTGCGGATAATAAGGTGCTTGGCCAATTCGATTTGGTTGGGCTGCCTTCCGCGCCGCGGGGCATGCCTCAAATTGAAGTGACGTTTGACATTGATGCAAACGGAATTGTTCAGGTTCATGCAAAAGACAAGGCAACAGGTAAAGAGCAGCAAATCCGCATTCAAGCATCCGGTGGGCTATCCGAAGCGGATATTCAAAAGATGGTTCAGGAAGCGGAAGCCAATGCGGAAAGTGACAAGAAGCGCCGGGAAATAGTGGAAGCTAAAAACCAGGGAGAAGCCCTTGTGCATTCTACGGAAAAGTCATTGACAGAGCATGGGGACAAGATCCCTTCTGATGAAAAGGCGGCGATTGAAGCTGACCTTGCCACATTAAAAACAGCCCTGGAAGGCGAGGACCTGGCGGATATTCAAGCGAAGACGCAAAGTTTGGCGACTTCCGCCATGAAATTGGGTGAAGCGATGTACAAGGATATGCAAGCCAGGGAAGCCGATGCCAGCAGTGAGAAAGCGCCGGACGTTGATGATGGCGCAGTCCTTGATGCGGAGTTTGAAGACGTAGATGAAAACGTCAAGAAGAAAAGCTCACAATAAGGGGGTAAGGGCTTGAGTTTTCAAAGGAGATTCTCGGGATTAAAATCCTCCGTTCGCTTTCAGCAGGGGTCGCAAGATGGACAGTCTAGCTTTATATATTTTAGAAAATAAACGAAGACATTTTTATGATTAATATTACAAGAGAACAGTTCTTTGAGTTTATTAAGACCAAAAAAGATAAAGCTGAAGCGATCACTTCCGCCACACAACATTATTTAAATTTTTTCGATAAGTATCAGAAAACAGCTAAAAAAGGAAATTGGAATTGGGCAAGTTCTTTTCTTGTATGGTTTTTTTATAGAAGAATGTATGAGTATGGTTTTTTTATTACCGTGCTCCCTCTAATGCTTTATCTAATAAATTACAAAATATTTGGTGTAGAATTAGGGGAAGTAGTGAATGGGTGTTTGTCTATTTGTTTCTTAGTCTTTTGGATGCGTTATGCTGATTATGGCTACTTGTATTATGCTTCTAAAAAAATTTTTAAAGGCAAAAAAACAAGTGGGGTTCATAACAAGCTTTTTGCGATTTTTATAACTTTTGTGATTATATTTTTTGTAAGCGTTTTTATAGGTTTAGCATTCTATCTAATCGGCTGGGTCTAAACCTTAAATTTGTTCTCCACGTGCTTGCAAATCCGTGGCGAAATACGACGAGAGTGGAGTTAGAAATTTTCATGAATCAGAACTATAGATAACAAAACAATATCATGGCAAAACAAAAAAAAGATTACTATGAATTGCTGGGGGTCAGCCGGACTTCAACAGCGGATGAAATGAAGAAAGCTTATCGCAAACTGGCGATGAAGTATCACCCTGACCGTAACCCGGATAACAAGGAAGCTGAAGCCAAGTTCAAAGAAGTTTCAGAAGCTTATGATGTGTTGCGGGATGACCAGAAACGTGCAGCCTATGACCGTTTTGGCCATCAGGCTTTTGAAAATGGGGGCGGTGGCGCCCATCCTGGCGGGGGTGGATTTGGTTTCGATTTTTCTGATATTATTGATGAGATGTTCGCAACGGCGGGCGGCGGTCACCGGTCAGCAGAAGCTAACTTGCGGGGATCTGATATCCGTTATAATGCGGAAATTACTTTAGAAGAAGCTTTTCAGGGTACGGAATCCCGTATCAAATATATGGTAGCTGTGTCTTGTGATTCCTGTAAAGGTTCCGGGGGAGAAGGGGGTGCGCCTCCCGTAACCTGTACAACGTGTCAGGGACGGGGAAAAATCAGGACCCAGCAAGGGTTCTTTACGATTGAGCGTCCTTGCCACACCTGCCAGGGAATGGGTCAAACAATCGAAAAAGCATGCAAAAGCTGTCAGGCAACAGGGCGTGTCCGGCGAGACAAAACGGTGAATGTTAAAATTCCAGCTGGTGTTGAAGATGGGACCCGGATTCGCGTTGCAGCTGCCGGCGAAGCGGGTATGCGCGGGGGTGAGCCAGGTGATTTGTATGTTTTTGTTAGTATACGTCCCCACCGGTTTTTTCAACGGAATGGCGCTGATATTTACTGCCGCATTCCCATTATTATGACCACCGCTGCGCTGGGTGGTGAAATCGAGGTACCGACCATTGATGGCGCCCGCACCAAATTAAAAATTCCTGCGGGAACACAAGGCGGGCACCAATTCCGCTTGCGGGGCAAGGGGATGAATATTTTCCGTCGATCGGGCGCCCGGGGCGATATGTATGTCGAAGCGCTTGTAGAGACGCCGATGAACTTGACGAAGCGCCAGCAAGAGCTTCTGAGAGAGTTTGAATCGGACAGCAAAGAAGAATCTACAAGCCCTCAGTCCGCCGGTTTTTTTGCCAAGATGCGGGATCTCTGGGGAGACCGGAGTTCCAAGGACTCATAATGTCAGCCTTGCGCTAAGGGATCAAGTTAGCGGCTGGTTGGATCAAGTTTCCTTTCCCCTTCTTCCTGATACATATGAACAAACTTTAAGGCAATTAAAGAAATAACCGCTGCTCCTGTCAAATAAAAGGCAGGCATCATATTGGAACCCATTTTATTGATCAAATAAGTTATAAAGACAGGCGCTGTTCCTCCGAATAAGGGTGCACTGATATTTGTGGTTATGGCAATGGCGGAAAAACGGATGACGGTTGGAAAAGCTTCCACCATCATAGCGGCTGTTGGGCCAAAGTATCCCCCCGCGGCTACAGCAAAGATAAATTGCGCCCAGAAAATCGTCATCATACTGGACGTATTCGTGATGAGGGCAAACAAGGGAATGGTTCCTAAAATAAAGATCAGGGCGGCCGCGGCCATAACAGGTTTACGGCCAACCTTATCGGATAACCAGGCCCCCAGAACGGTGAAGACGCACACCAGAAACAGGTTAATCGTGTTAATGGTGAAAGCCACATCTTCGGCTAAATGCAGTTGTTTGGTCATAAAGGTTGGCATATAGGCGAAGAGCATATAAAAGCTTAAATCATGCAACATGGTGGCCAGCACCACGATCGTTAGCGTCTTCCCATGCCGGGTAAAGACCTGGGTCACGGGGCGCTGGCACGCTTTACCGGACTCTTGAATTTCCCTGTATTCTGGAGATTCTGGAATTTTGAGGCGCAAGTAATACCCGATGAAGCAGATGAAGATACCCAACAAAAAGGGCACGCGCCACCCCCATGTGGTCAACTCATGCTCTGAAAGCGCGTAAGAAAACAATGTCGCCGTGGCGGAGCCTAATAAAATTCCCGCCAAGCAGCTGGTGATCGCGAAGCTGCCAATGAGGCCCCGGTGTTTCGGGTCAGAATGCTCTGTCGTAAAGGTAATAGATCCTCCATAATTGCCGCCCATGGAAAATCCTTGAAGCATGCGCATGATGATCAGCAGGATCGAGGCTGAAATGCCAATTTCCTCATAAGTAGGTAGTAACCCGATGACAGCTGTTGGGATCGCCATCAACATGATGGCTAACACAAGGGCTTGCTTGCGTCCTGCTTTATCTCCGATATGGCCGAAAACAATACCACCAAGAGGGCGAACGATGAAACCAACGGCAAAAACGCCAAAAGCTTTGATGATCTCTGTTGTCTCATCTGCGGAGGGAAAGAATAGCTTGCCAAGGACGGGAGCAAAATAGGCAAATAAAATAAAATCGTAAAACTCAAACAGATTGCCCATCATGCTGGTAACAACCGTACGAAATAAAGGTTTTTTCATCATACGCTCCAAATAAGATTCTTCCTTTATTAAATAAAGGGATAAATTAAAGTTAAGTTAAATTTGATTTGAGAAATAGAAAAAATAGCGCCAACCTCAGCCAACGAGTCGAAGAGCGCGTAAAGCAAAATTTGAAAAATAGACTGCCATAATCATCCCAATCGTTCATACCAGATCGATCGGTAGCATAAAGGACAAAGCCGTGTCCAGATCCTTTCTTCAAAGCGATTTCCTGGCGGCGCTCTCAAATCCCCGGAACCCTGCAATACGGGGAAGAGCCGTCTTTAGCGGATATGCCCCAAAACCCAGGATACCAAAGATTTTGAAGCTTCCAAATGGGCCGTATTTAAAGATTTTATGATATTGTCCATTGCTTGTTGGGGAACAGCTTGCGTCTGCGTGAAGCGGTGTGAAGCCACAATGTGCCGCTCAGGTAACTTGACGAGATGGGCCACGTAGTCCACATGAGCTGTGGGAACGCGCCCCGGATTTTCGTGTTCCATATAAAATTTTCTCACCTCAACCTTGAGCATATAGTCTGCCTGGATTCCTTCCGTTGCACGGCTAACGCCCCGCAACATTCCTTTATTTTGAAGAGAATAGATGAAAGATTCCTGGATTAAGGCGCTTAAACGGTCTGCCCATTCAGCGTCAGCATAATAATCTATGGTCTGCTCCTGCGGCTTTAAGGCAATTCGCGTACTGTCAAGGGGCGGATAAAGAGTTGGCAAGTCCACAATCAATTGGCGGGGAAGGGGATGGCCACCCGATTCACTGGAAAGGGCCGCCAGGATATATTTTTTTGGTGGGTCGCCAGGAGGGGGCAACAAAGTTCCGCAAGCTGCCAGCATAAAAGTTACCGCGCACAGGACTATACTTTTCATGGAACTTTCACTCCTTGTCTTGGATCATTATAAATAAAGCGAGAAGGGCTGCGTTCTATGGATTCACCAACCCGGCGGATGGCGCCAAAGGCTTCTTTCCCTTCATTTAAAAATTGCGTTAAAGCAGGCAGCCCCGTTTCCGTAAAGTTATGAATACCCCTCCGGTTATCTGCCAGGAAGGATTTCATCTCACTAACCAGGAACCGGACTTCCTTGACTGTTTCTTTCATGCTCAAAAGCAATTCATGAATGTCACTTTCCTTTCCCGGTTCAGGAGCAAGGGTTTTTATAATAGCATGGATATTTTTCAGGCTTTCCTTAAAAGCTTTCCGGTTATCCTCATCAAAAAGAGGGCGGATTTCTTCAAAAGTTTTTGATACTTGGTGAAGGACAGCGGGCAATGAAGCCGTCACTTCTTCAAAGACGGAAGACCGTGTGGGAATAACCGCCCGGGTTCTTCCGGGCGCAGGACGCAATTGCGGCGCGCCACTCGTTCCGCCGTTCAACTGAATATAGGCGACGCCTGTAATACCTTGCAGTTCAAGGGAAGCAAAGGCATCTTCCATAATGGGCACGCCCTTTTCAACCGAAATGACCACTTGCACTCTTTCCAAGTTAGCCGGATCCAAATCAATGCTTTTGACGGTTCCAAGGGGAATGCCCCGATATAAAACTGTTCCTCCTTCTTTTAAACCTGTGACGGACCGGGAAAAGTAAATGGCATATTCGCTTGCATTATGGGAAAAATCAACGCGGGCAACCCACAGAATAAAGGCGACCATAGCAACGACGGAAAAGACGACAAACGCGCCTACTAAAGTATAGTTCGCTCGTGTTTCCATTAAGTTGCCCTCGCTTTGAACAGGTGTTGGCCCCTTACGCCATGGAAATAATCCTGGACCCAGGGATGAGCGGTATGGGTTACTTCTTCCAGGGTGCCGACAATGATATGCTGATCAACTAATACACCAACTCGGTCACAAACTGCTACGAGAGAATCAAGATCATGGGTAACCATAACGACGGTAATTTTTAATTCCTGTTGCACTTCTTTAATCAATTGATCAAATCCTGCCGCAGCAATAGGGTCAAGTCCTGAAGTCGGTTCGTCCAGAAAAATGATCGCAGGATCAAGCGCCAATGCCCGCGCAAGGCCAATGCGCTTAATCATTCCCCCTGAAAGCTGGGCAGGATATTTTTGGGCCGTCGCAACGGGCAGACCTACCCGTTCAATTTTTGCGCAAGCGACCTCATACGACAAATCATAGGATAGGCGAGCAACCTCCCTCAGCGGGACCATAATATTTTCAAGGACTGTCAATGATGAAATAAGGGCGCCTGCCTGGAATAAAACGCCAACTTGAGAAGAAGGATAAGGCGGAGAGGTGAAATAGGTAAGCGTACCCGCCTGAAGAGGCTCAAGCCCGACCATAAAGCGCATCAGAACTGACTTGCCACTCCCGGATCCCCCAACAATTCCTAAGACTTCTCCCTCATAAACCGTGAGGTTCAAGTTTTTATGGACCACCTGGGATCCGAATTGCGTCTTTAACCCTTTGATTTCGATAAGGGGACGTGGCATGGCCCTATACCTTCAGGTAAGAAAATAAAATGGACATGAACGCATCACAAACAATCACAAGGAATATCGATTCAACAACCGCTTGTGTCGTCATGCGGCCAACGCTTGTCGCGCTGCCTTTAACCTGGAATCCCCGAAAAGACCCCACAAGGGCAATGATGAGCGCAAAGAGAGGCGCTTTGCTCATTCCCACCCAAAAAGCGCTGACAGAAACCGCCTGTTGAAAATGGGTGGTAAATTGAGCTGGCGTCACATCAATAATGAGGTTAATCATAACCATACCGCCCAATAACCCCATGACCATGGCGAAAAAAACAAGAATGGGCAGACAAACCAGAATCGCTATAAGGCGCGGCACAACCAGAACAAGAACAGGGTTAAGGCCGAGCATGCGAATGGCATCAATTTCCTGATTTAAAGCCATCGTGCCAATTTGAGCCGTGAAGGCACTTCCGGAGCGTCCTGCGATCACAATCGCTGTTAAAAGGACGGCGATTTCCCGTAAAATAGAGATGCCCAAAAAATCAATGGTATAAATCTCTGCGCCAAACCGCCTGAGTTGGTTGATGCTTTGGTAGGATAAAACCACGCCAATCAGAAAGGAGATAAGTCCGATAATTGGAAGCGCCTTAACGCCAATTTCTTCACCCTGGCGAAAAACAGAAACCCATCGAAGATTAACCGGCGATTTGACTACATAAAACAACGTAACAAGGATTTCCCCAAAAAAACCAAGCATGCTCAAAGCCGTTTTGGCCGTAACGCTTGCCTGATGCCCAATATGGTCCAGCCAGCGTGTTTTCCAGTTGAGGCGTGGCTTGAAGGGTTCAACAGCGGGTTGAAATTTGAGAAAATAATTTAAAAGCGCAGATGGAGAACCTATTGCTACATTCACCAGCCGTTTCTGTCTTTTGAGCGATTTAATGACATGGGCGATGAGGCAAGCCCCTGCCGTATCCAGAATACAATCCTCCTCAATCACGACTTTTACCGAAAGCTCTTTGGGAAAGCCGTCTTGAAGATAGGCTTGAAGGTCATTCTCTAAGAAGCCCAGGGTGCGGCACGTCCAGGCCCCCCCAAAACGTAAACATAAGCCATCTTTGGCTTCCCTGGTATCAAACCAGGGAGCCGGGTATTTTGGGCTTGTTCTTTTTTGCTTGGTCAATAAAGCGGATCCTCATCAGTGATGACAAAATCATTGCATATTACCACCACTCTACGCTATACATGAAATAAAGAACTTTTTCAAAATGGAAATAAAGATCATGAAACACGATATCCATCCCGCCTACCATGAAGTTAATGTCGTTATGACAGACGGCACAACTTTTAAAACACGCACGACCTGGGGTAAGCCAGGCGATACCATGCAACTGGATATTGACCCGTTATCCCATCCCGCCTGGACAGGGGGCAATCAAAAACTCATGGACACCGCTGGCCAAATCAGTAAGTTCAGCAAGCGTTTCGGAAATATTGGCCTGAAAAAATAGTCCGCTTCGTCATCTTGCTCTCTCAATAACCTTAATCCTGAAAAGCGGCTGTTCTGGCTCAGGGATTCCCGCTAGAAAAGGATATAAGTTATTGTTTTTAAAAATTTTCTTTCAAATATATCTGCGAAAAAATAACTTATCTCTTTGTTATTTATGGGAAAAAATATTCATATAAAATCAACAATATAAGGGGATTTTTCGCAGATATATTTTAATAAAACTATTTATTATCAATATCGTTAGCCTATTTTTCAGCGGGAATCGCTGTCAAGAATATAGTGAATCAGAACGCTTCTCATCCTCTCCCAAAAGCTTGCTTTTGATTTCATTTTCCCATAGCACGTCTGCAATTTCTTATCCAATCCCTGCAGAATCTGGTCTACAAAAAATGCAAGGAGCATGATATGCGCCATAAGCGTACTTAAGTATTTGTTGCCGTGTCCATAATTAGTGTCTGACAGAAAACCTCCGAAATGCTTGCTCCATAAGGTTTTGAGGCAATTTTCCGTGAGCGAGGATTTGACCAACGTTGCGCCTTTTTAAGGATCAGTAAGGCAACGATTTGAACAAATGCTATGGAAAGCTTAGTCTTTATCCTACGTTATCCTCTTAAGTAACCCCCGTGAGATTGGCCGTTTGTCTGCATTTTAAGTTCCTCCGATTTGTTCAGTTATGGGAGAAAGG
>CAYRJJ010000014.1:0-23718 GCA_964424515.1 uncultured Candidatus Finniella sp.
AACCCTCGACCCCAACCTTGGCAAGGTTGTGCTCTACCCCTGAGCTACGCCCGCCCACTTGATTCAATTTGAATCATACTGGTTCTTCAGAGAATTGCAAGCCTGTTTTTGACCTTATCCTCTCATCACACAATGAATTACTGACGCGGTGCGCACCTTAAACTGCCAAGCTTTCCAAGCGCAGGGGATTCTCGGGGTTAACCAGGCGATTTATAAATAGCGCTATCGTATGAGAGGTAACTTTTTGAATGATACGATGGGTTAAATGCCATCAATCCCTGGCCTTCACAGGTAATGGCAAAATTCTAAAAGCGGATGATTTTTTAGGCCCTGTGATAAGAAAAAAATTTACACAAAAGACATGGGAGCCGCTTTTACGGTATGTTGAAGGTACTTAACCCCATCAAAATTCCATAAAACAAACCAGAAAAATCAGGCATGCCCGATTTCAAAAGACAAACCAGCCGGGTCTATACCCAAGGTTGCCAGCGCCTGGCGCCATTTATTATCAAGGTCAGAGCCAAAAATAAGCTCTGGATTGGCATCAATCGTCAGCCAGCCATTCTCTTGAACCTCATGTTCAAGCTGGCCTGAACCCCAGCCTACATAACCCAAGGCCAATAACGTGTCACGGGGACCTTCATTGATAGCTATCGCCCGCAGAATATCCAGGGTAGCCGTCATAGCGAAGCCATTTTCAATCAGCACGGTTGATTCGCTCACGTAATCACTGGAATGCAAGACAAATCCGCGTCCGACTTCCACAGGGCCTCCGTAATGAATGGGTATTTGCGCTGCCACAGGGGTCATATCTACTTCCATTTGCGTTAGCAATTCTTCAAAAGTAACAGCAGGGAGGCCCTTATTTATAATTAATCCCATAGCGCCTTGAGCGTCATGCCCGCATACATAAATCACCGTATGCGAAAAACGTGGGTCAGGCAAAAAAGGCATAGCAATCAGCAGCTTGCCAGTCAAGTCATAGTTCTTGCGTAAAGAAAGGGGGTCTTCTTCTCTAGCCACTGTTTGGCGCCTTTCATTTTAAGTCACAATATAATACGAGTCTATAGAGAATTCCTTTCTATCGGATTAACGTTCCTCTTTCCATAAGGAGGAAAAGAGAAGTATGCTAGACATACCAGAAACACAAAATTAAGGAATTTCTTCCATGACCATTCAAATCGGCGATCACCTCCCGAAAACCACTCTGAAGCGCGTAACGCTCCACGGCGCCGAAGACGTTGATACAGAAGCCTTATTCAAAGGAAAAACGGTTGCCTTGTTTGCCCTTCCCGGCGCATTCACGCCAACTTGCACAACGATACATTTTCCTGGTTTTAGCACAAAAATAGATCAATTTAAATCAAAAGGCATTGACGTGATGTGCCTTTCTGTCAACGACCCTTTTGTTATGGAGGCTTGGGGAAAGTCCATGCATGCTCACCCGGATATTTCCCTTTTGGCCGATTGGAACGCTGACTTTACAAAAGCAGCTGGACTCACGCTGGACGGGTCGGGCGCAGGATTGGGCTTGCGTTCTTTACGCTACAGTATGGTGGTTGAAGATGGCGTTGTCACCGCTCTTAACGTGGAAGAAAATCCGGGAAAATGTGATTTGAGCAGCGCTGAATTTCTCCTCAAAATGATTTGAAATTGATGACCGCAGAAATTACCTTCCGCGATATCCAGCAAGCTGCGGTATCTTTAGAAAATGTCACTTTGCGCACCCCCACCCTTCCCGTTCCCTGGTTAAATAAACAAGTTGGGGCAAGGGTTTTTTTTAAGCTGGAAAACTTGCAACTCCTATCCTCCTTCAAAGCGCGGGGGGCTTATATTAAATTCTCCCGGTTGACGACAAGCCAACGCTCCAAAGGCGTTATCGCTATGTCGGCTGGGAACCATGCCCAAGGCGTTGCCTACCATGCGCAATTATTGGGCATTGCAGCGACCATCGTTATGCCCAAAAACACCCCGTTCTCTAAAATTGAAAGCGCCCAAAAACTGGGGTGTACCCTTATTTTAGAAGGAGAAAATTTAAGTGAAGCGGGTGAATTCGCCATGCGCCTGGCAAACCGGGACGGGCTTACCCTTATTCATCCCTATGACGACCCCGCCATTATTGCCGGGCAAGGAACCGTAGCTCTCGAAATGCTGGCCGCTGTTCCTGACCTGGATGTTCTGATCATTCCCATCGGCGGCGGCGGGCTTGCTGCTGGTATGGCTATTGCTGCCAAATCCCTGAATCCCAAGATTGAACTTGTGGGCGTTCAATCAACCTATTGCCCTGCTATGGCTCAGGTTCTTTATCCCGAACGCACGTTTCCCATGCCATCTTCCTCTCGGCTATCCTCCTTGGCGGAAGGCATTGCTGTTAAAACGCCGGGCGCCCTCACCCGACCGATTTTGCAAAAGCACTTGTCCGATATTCTTATTGTCACAGAAGAGCAAATTGAAGCCGCTATTGAAGATCTGCTCGTCCATGGCAAATTAACCGTTGAAGGGGCCGGGGCCGCAGGAGTTGCAGCATTAATGGCAGCGCCCCATCAATTTGCCGGCCGTAAGGTTGGCATTGTCATTTGCGGCGGCAATATTGATGCGCGCATTTTATCTTCCCTCCTTCTTCGAGGGCTTGTCCGCCATGGCAAGCTTGTCCGTCTTAAAATTGATATTCATGATGCCCCCGGCGTTTTAGGCCAGATATCGAAAATTATCGGACAGGCGGGGGGCAATATTTTCGAGGTGAGCCATCAGCGTCTTTTCAATCATATTACGGTCAAGATGGTAGAAGTGGACGCTATCGTTGAAACACATAATCGCGCCCACGCGGAAAAAATCATTTCAAGCCTTCAAGGCCACGGTTTTCCCACTCAAATGGTCAATTAAAAGCGCCCTTTGGCAAAGAATAAAGATCGGACTTTGACAAATAAGAAACATTATGACAAGTATGTTTTGCAAGCTCGCTGCGGCGTTAATGCAAGACATACGAGAAAAAAAGCATGAGGAGAAACGCGGGTGTTTGCGCAAACTTTTAAGAATGTAGATGATAGTCTTCGTAAAGACGCCGGGTGCGCCACTGAGTTAGATTATGTGGAACAGACATCATGGATTCTTTTTCTAAAATATCTGGATGATATGGAAAAGGAAAAGAAAACGAGAGCCGAGTTATCCGGTCAGTCTTATGAAAATATTCTCAAGACAGAATATCGCTGGGAACAATGGGCGGTTCCTAAAAGTAAAGACGGCAAAGTTGATCATCACAAAATCCTTACGGGTGACGACCTGAAAGATTTTGTGAACCATAAACTCTTTCCCTATTTGAAAAAGTTCAAGGACGAAGTTGAGAACAGCAACACCATTCAATACAAAATTGGCGAGATATTTGGCGAGGTGAAAAATAGGATTCAAAGCGGCTACACCTTACGGGAAGTCCTCAATCAAATTGATGAATTGCGCTTCCGCTCTCATGCAGAAAAGCATGAGATGTCTCACCTCTACGAAGACAAAATCAAGAATATGGGCAATGCGGGTCGGAACGGTGGCGAATACTATACCCCCCGTCCCCTTATCAAAACCATTGTAAAGGTGGTTGCGCCGACTATTGGCAATAAAGTGTATGACGGCGCCGCTGGTTCAGCCGGCTTCCTGGTGGAGGCTTTTGACTATCTTAAAACCAGTAAGAGGCTCACAACGAGCGACCTGGAAACGCTCCAAAAAGCTACTTTCTATGGCAAGGAAAAAAAGCCGCTTGCCTACGTCATCGGTATTATGAATATGATTCTTCATGGCGTTGAAGCGCCCAATATCCTGCATATGAATACGCTATCTGAGAATCTGGCTGATATACAAGAAAAAGATCGCTACGACATCATCCTTGCTAATCCCCCATTTGGTGGCAAGGAGCGTGCTGAAGTGCAACAGAATTTTCCCATTAAAACGGGTGAAACCGCATTTTTATTTCTCCAGCATTTCATCAAGTTTTTGAAAGAGGAGGGACGGGCAGGTGTGGTCATTAAGAATACTTTTTTATCCAATACGGATAATGCGTCTGTGAGCTTGCGCCAACATCTCCTGGAAAGCTGTAATCTGCATACGGTATTGGATTTGCCAGGCGGTACTTTCCCCGGAGCAGGCGTTAAGACAGTCGTCTTATTTTTTGATAAAGGCACGCCGACCCGTAGCATCTGGTTTTATCAGCTTAACCTGGACCGGAATCTAGGCAAAACCAACCCTTTAAATGAAAATGATCTGGCTGAATTTGTAGCCTTGCAAAAAACAAAGGCTAACTCAGAGAACTCTTGGTCAATAAGTATGGCTGATGTGGACAAGACGACCTTTGATCTATCGGTAAAGAACCCTCATAAAAAAAATGAAGCGGCGCTACGGGATCCGCAAGTCATATTAACAGAGATAAAACATCTGGATGAGGAAAGCGCGGAAATCCTGGATGAAATAAAAAATTTTATATAAACAGGCACATATTAACCCTTGTTAATAGAACATTTTCAGGAAGAATGAATATAAGTATTAGTTAATATACAGAGATTCTTGTCTCTAATAATATGTTAAAATCAAATAACCTAAAAAAGGAATTTAATGCAACATAATTGGGAATTAAAGAAACTACGAGAGGTTTGTGAAATCTTCTCTGATGGGGATTGGGTTGAAAGCAAAGATCAATCTTTAGGTGGCATTCGACTAATTCAAACTGGTAACATTGGTAGCGGAGAGTTTAAGAATAGAATAGAAAAAGCTCGATATATATCTGAAATTGTATTTAAAAGGTTGCGTTGTACTGAAATTTTTGAAGGTGACTGTTTGGTATCAAGACTGCCAGATCCAGTTGGAAGAGCATGTATTTTACCCAATACAGATGAAAGAATGATAACGGCAGTTGATTGCACAATTATCCGATTTAATCCAAAAAAAGTAATTTCTGAATATTTTGTTTATTATTCACAGTCAGTCCAATATATAAAAGACGTTGAACATGAAACTTCAGGCACGACAAGAAAACGTATTAGTCGAAATAAGCTTGGAGAGATCCTCATTCCTCTTCCCCTCCTTCCTGAACAGCGCCGCATTGTGGCAATTCTTGACAAGGCTTTTGCTGCTATCGCGAAAGCAAAAGAAAACGCTGAGAAGAATTGGCAAAACGCTCGGGAGCTTTTTCAATCATACTTACAGGATGTTTTCGATAAACTGGATGAAGCTTCGGAAGTGAGCAAGCTTGGGAAACTTTCAAAGATTAACTATGGTTATACTGAAAGGGCTTCATTTAATGAAATCGGTCCAAAATTCCTTAGAATTACAGATATCCAAGGCAAGAATGTTAATTGGGAATCCGTACCCTTTTGTAAGATTGATAATAAGGAACTATCTAAATACATTCTAAATCGAGAAGATATTGTTTTTGCAAGAACAGGCGCAACAACTGGTAAAAGCTATCTTATTGAGGCTCCTCCCTTAGCGGTATTCGCTTCCTATTTGATAAGAGTACAGATTTTAGACCCATCCAGATTAACGGCGCCATTTTTATTTTTATTTTTCCAAACAAAAACTTACTGGGATAATATTAAAATTGGTTTGTCAGGTAGTGCTCAAGGAGGCTTTAATGCTAAAAAATTAGGAGAACTTTTAATCCCCCTTCCCCCACTCCCCGAACAACAACGCATCGTCGCTAAACTCGATGCCCTTGCCCTGGAGACCAAAAAACTTCAAACTATTTATCAGCAGAAGCTTATTCAATTAGAAGAGCTAAAAAAATCAATCCTTCATAAAGCGTTTAACGGTGAGCTTACCGATGAAGAATGAGGAGTACATACATGAACGAAGCAGATACCAGAGCGGAATTAATTGAACCAAAACTGGCGGCGAGCGGTTGGAATGTATGGGAAGACTCAAAAATCTCACGGGAATACCATATTACGGATGGTAAGATACAGCCAGGCGGTGGTCCTAGACAGCCTCTGGTTGCAGACTATATTTTGATATACAAGGGGCGCAAGCTCGCCGTTGTAGAAGCTAAAAGAAATGAGTTTGAGGTAGGCGAGGGGGTCGCTCAAGCAAAACGCTATGCGGAAAAACTATGTCTCGACACCTGTTTTTCCTGCAATGGAAAAGAGATTTACCAAATTTGCATGAAAACGGGCGTGGAAGGGCTGGTTGCCCATTTTCCAACACCGGAAGACCTTTGGAATAAAACCTTTTCGACTCAAAATTCGTGGCGGGATGCCTTTCATAAAGTCCCCTTTAAAAATATAGGAGACACGAAAGCGCGATATTACCAGGAAATTGCCGTTAACAATGCCATGAAAGCTATTTCTGAAGAGAAGCAGCGTATTCTACTCACCCTGGCGACAGGTACAGGCAAAACGTTCATTGCTTTTCAGATTGTCTGGAAGCTGTTTCAAACCCGCTGGAACCTGAAGCGTGACGGATCACGTCAACCGCGCATCTTATTTTTAGCGGATCGGAACATTTTGGCGGATCAGGCATTTAATGCTTTTTCCTCTTTCCCCGAAGATGCGCTGGTGCGTATTAATCCTAAAGAAATGAGGAAGACAGGGAATGTTCCAACGAATGGAGCCATTTTCTTCACCATCTTTCAGTCTTTTATGAGTGGAAAAGAGAATCAGCCTTACTTTGGTCAATATCCTTGCGACTATTTTGACTTCATTATCATTGATGAGTGTCATCGGGGAGGCGCGAATAATGAAGGGAACTGGCGGGGTATTTTAGAGTATTTTTCTCCTGCCGTACAATTGGGATTAACGGCAACTCCCAAACGCAAGGATAACGTAGACACCTACAAGTATTTTGGCGAGCCAGTGTATACTTATTCGCTCAAAGAAGGCATCAATGACGGTTTCCTGACACCTTTTAAAGTGAAAACAATCAAGACAACCCTGGATAGTTATATTTATACGTCGGATGATCAGGTTATCGAAGGGGAAGTTGAAGAAGGCAGAATCTACAAGGAAGCTGATTTTAACAAAATTATCGAAATTAAAGAGCGAGAAGCCGCTCGCATCAAAATATTTCTGCGGGAAATAAACCAAAATGAAAAGGCTATCGTTTTTTGCGCCACCCAAGATCACGCCATGGCCGTGCGTGATTTAATCAACCAGCTTAAAAAAAGAAAGGAACCTAATTATTGTGCGCGGGTTACCGCCAATGATGGTATATTGGGTGATCAATATCTGAAAGATTTTCGTGATAATGAAAAGACGATTCCTACCATTCTGACAACCTCTCAAAAGCTTTCTACAGGGGTTGACGCTCGGAATATTCGCAATATTGTCCTGATGCGTCAAATCAATTCCATGATCGAATTCAAGCAAATCATTGGCCGTGGCACGCGCTTGTTTGACGGCAAAGCATTTTTTACCATTTATGATTTTGTGGACGCTTACCATCATTTTCTTGATCCGGAATGGGATGGAGAACCTTTAGAACCAGAAAGCATTTCAGATCCCAAAATGCCCTCAATCATTCCAGTTCTGGAAGAACCAAAAGAGTCGTCGTATGAAAAAGAGCCAAAAATAAAGGTAAAGATCAAGCTGCGTCATGGCAAAGAACGGGAAATTGACCATATGATCTCTACCCATTATTGGAGCGCTGAGGGCAAACCGGTTTCTGTGGTAGAGCTTTTGCAAAAACTGGTTGATAATCAGCCGGAATTTTTTAAAAGCGAAGAGGAGCTTCGCGTAATTTGGTCAAACCCTGGGACGCGTAAGGGTTTTCTTCAGAAACTCGAAGAAGCTGGTTATGGTCTTGACAAGCTCAAGCAATTACAAGAAGTAATAAATGCTGAAAATAGCGACCTATTTGATGTGTTGGCATATATTGCCAGTGAATTTACCGTACAACCCATTAATCGGGAAGTACGTGTTGCCCGGGCGCAATCCGATATTTTTGACTCGCTGAACCCTGAGCAAAAAGAATTTTTGGAGTTTGTCCTTTCTAAATATATTGAAACAGGCGTTGAAGAGTTGGATACGGAGAAATTGCCGGATCTATTAACGTTAAAATATCATAATGTAAACGATGGCGTTAATATACTCGGCAGCCCTGATGATATTAAGTTTATTTTTATTAATTTTCAGCAACATCTCTATAAACAGAGAGAAAGCTGTTTGAGAAATTAATGTGTGATTCATAGACGTTACGCCGCAGACGGCTTAAAAATCGAAGAATAAGCGCAAAGGTTAATTTTTAGGGACCACCCCTGGCAGAGGATATCATATCGTGGTCTGCCAGCTGCTTCAGCCGTATATAAAGAGCGCCGTTCCCCCCGTCTTGGGGTTTGGCGGTTGTATAAGCGGACACGACAGAGCGTAAAGCTGTTTCTTCCAGCCATTGAGGGACAAGAACCCGTAAGGTTCCTTGAGAGCGTGTTTCGTGCAACTCTTCCGTATCTGAATTTCGCCGCCCTTTGCCTGTGATCACCAAAACCCAAAGGCGCCGCCGTCCCTGGCACGATAATAAAAATCGCGTTAACTGTGCATGCGCTTGATGGCGTGTGAGTCCATGGAGATCCAGGCGGGCTTCAATTTTTACGTTACGTACGCGCTGAATGTGACGGGTAGAAGAGGAAGAAGCAGATAAATTTTTAATGGAAGAAGGTTCTTGCGAGGGTAGGGAAAAGGATGGCGTTTTTACAGGAGAAGGACGCGCGGAAGGTTGCCCCATTGAAGGAGAATCTTGCGTTACACCCTTCTGCTCCGGTTTTAAAGGCGTTATTTTTTGAGCAACCCGGTTCCATAATGTTTGCTCTTCGTCTGTCAGGTTTCTTTTTTTACGGGTCATTTGGGTAACAGCAGGTAGTATTCTCCCCGGGATTTCATCCGTCCGGCTAAATCATCCGCGGTTGCGCCACATCCCCAAAACAGGTCACCCCGGACAGGCCCTTTAATGGCGCCCCCTGTATCTTGAGCGACAACTAAAGACTGAATTCGGGGCGCCCCTTCATCCGGATGGCTCAAGTCAACCCAAAGAGGGGTTCCCAACGAAATATAGTCCCGGTCAACAGCAAGGCTCCGTTGAGGGGTTAAGGCGATGCCCTGGCTTCCAATAGGCCCTTCGCCATGACGATCCTGGAAAAATACGTAAGATTTATTTAAGGACATGACGGATTCCGCTTCCCGGGGATGGGACCTTAACCATTTACGAATAGCTTGCCGGGAAACATCCGTGGAAGAAAGATCCCCCCGATCAATTAAAGATTTTCCGATAGCATAGTAAGCGCAGCCGTTGGTTCCGGAGTAACCCAACCGCATGATGTTTCCATTTTCCAGCCGTACCCGCCCGGATCCTTGAATTTGAAGGAAGAAAGCGGCGACCGGATCATCGACCCACACCAGTTCCAGACTGCGGCCTTTTAACCCTCCTTTTACGATCCGGCTCCTGGGCATTCCTTTATAACGAACCGTTGCCCCTGGAAGACGGTACAAGGGCGTCTGATAGCGTCCGTGACGGTGTTTGGATCCGCGAAGCTCAGGTTCATCATAGCCGGTGAAGAGGCCCGTGGTTCCCTCTGAAGAAGAAGCTTGATAAGGTTTCAGGAAGCGCTCAATAACCTGGCGTAAGTCGGTTTCCGTTTGGGGTGGGTTCTCCACAATTTGAGTACAAAAGGGATGCCAGTCTCCAACCACCCCCCTGCCGCATCGACGGGTAAATAGGGGAGAACCGGGGTCTTGCTTTAATAATACAGAACAAGACCGTTCCAGCGCCGGTAAGGCTTTTAGAATTTGATCTTCTTTCCAGCCTGGTAAATCCTGATAAGATACAGGCGTTAACTCAATGTAGGAAGGGCGCGTGGGTTGAGTTTGGCATCCGGCCAATAGAAATGAACCCGCAAGAAGAATAAGGGAACCCAAACGCGGCATCAGCCCCATAACCTAATTGCCTTCGATGCGCGTTGCAACCAAAACCCAGTTCGGGTTCGTAGATCCAATGGGTCGGCTAAAAGTCCAAATATCATTCATAACCAAGCTTAAGCGGGCTGGATTATCCAAAATTTTACCTTCGGCATCTTTTGTAACGGTAATCTGCTCACTAACAAATTTTAAGGTAATTTGTTCTTGCTTGCCTTTAATGCCCATGCTGATGACTTCGGGATCCTTCAAATTAACAATTGTTGTTTCGACAGTTTGTTGAGCTTCCTGGCGGTCCTGAAGGGCCCCTGAAAAAGATTTAAAGACCGAAGGGCTTAAGAGAGGTTTTAAAGTATTTTTATCTCCTGCCGCAAATGCTTCTACAATCATTTCAAAAGCCGTTACAGCGCCATTTAGGAAAGGCTCTAAACGAAATAGAGGATCGACGGCTTGAATTTTCTTCAGACCCTCCTCAATAGACGGTTTAAGCTCGGGAGAAGAGGGCGCATCTTCCTGAAGCCCTGATTTTTGCTTAAGCCGGACAGGTAAAGCAATCACATTATTCGCGTCTTTTTCGGACTGCGAGGATGGCGGCGGCGCTTCAAACCCGGTGCGTTTGCCCAATATAGCCCAAAGCCGGAAAACCATATAGCCTGTCAGAAAAGCAAAAAAAAGTATTTCCATCATTCGTATGATCATAACTCCTTAAGGTTATTTTTCCTGGTAATTGTGAATAATTACAGCCATCGTCAAGATTTTCGTAACCTCTCTTCTGTTATTCTAGTCTAGACGAAGTTGGCGTTAAATTGCTACAACTTGAAGATAATACAATATTATGAAGGAGGAAACACAAATGTCTGCAACCCCAAAAGAAACGACTGCGGCGCCGATGACCTTGCCCATTACCGTCCACGCCCAATATATCAAGGATTTGTCTTTCGAGAACCCAAATCCGGTTGCATCTTTTACGAATGAAAATAACGCCCAACCCAATATTTCCGTCGGGATCCAGGCCAAAGCTGACAATCTGGGGGGACGTAATTTTGAAGTTATTCTCGATATCCGGATTGATGCGACGCGGGATAAAGCGCCGCTTTTCGTCATGGAATTAAGCTATGCTGGCATCATTACTTTAGCAGACCATATTTCTGAAAATGAAGCAGGGTCTCTCTTGATGATTGAATCTCCGCGCCTCTTATTCCCGTTCGCCCGGAATATCCTTGCGGATATAACGCGTGATGGCGGATTCCCGCCCTTAATGCTGGCCCCGGTTGATTTTGCCGCTCTTTACGAACAGCAAAAAAACCAGGAAGGGGACAGCGATAAAGAGAGCAAAAATAGCAAGGATAACCCGAAAAAATAGAATCCTTATTCTCTATTTTTCTATAAACAAAGAGGGGCTTCCGCTCCTCTTTTTCCTTTTTTGTTATATACACCACCGTCCTGACCTGCCTTATTTATGAGTCTTCTTCAAACCTGTTAAGCCTGAATCTAACCATCTGACAGTTTTTCTAGCCTCCAGGGTGGCTCCCCGTTCCCTTATCCCCTGAGCGCAGGTGCGAGAAGCTGTGATTAAAGCTCTCATGACTGGTTTAAAAACAGATGATGATGGCTAATAGATAAGAAAAGCTTCCCTCATCCTGTTCCCGAAATAAAAAATTTTATTAATCTCATATTTTAATTCTATAAAAAAATAAATTATTTTTACCAAAAAAATAATATTTTTATTTATATAAAATTTGAAAATTCCTAAATAAGTTACTTGATTTCACAATGATTTTTAATTATCTAAATATCATATAGAGAGAATATTTATATTTCAAAATTTAAAGAGTTATAAGGTTGATATATGCGCTGTAATTTAAAAAAAATTATTATAAAATATTCGCTTATTTTGTTTGCCTTTTTGGCGGTCATTGACGGAACTTTCGCCCTAGAAGCTCTCCCTTTCTTCGACGCAAGCGAAAAGGAGAATATCCCGCCTATTGCTTTTAAAATGAATGCCCGAGTTGAAGGGGACTCTATTCAAGAGGAAGAAGCTCCTGCTGCGGGACAGGAAAACACAGATTGTTGCGTGAAATTACAGGAATTCGGTTTAAGCAGAAGAGAAGCGTTAAGCGTTCACCTGAAAAACAACGCGCTATTTATCGAAATGCGGAAAAAAGAACGCTCAACTTTAGAGGAGTCTCCTTCAAAATTTCAAAAAACATCTTCTCAAAAGCTAGATTCTAAATTTGAAATTGACCTTACCTTGCTCAGCCCCGCTAAAATGAGAGCCTTCTGCGCTGAGGGGGGAGACCTTCCCAAGCTGAAGCTTCAAATAGGTGAATTGAAAACAGAATATCCCTCCCCTATCCGCAATATAGACCAGTTTCCGAGATCAGATGATCACGTATTCAGCCCCTCTGTTGGCAAATCCCTGTCAAGAGCGCAACTCAATGACGCCCGTAAAGCAGGGGTGGTCAAGAAACTTTTCCCCATTGCTTACCAAAAACCCGTCGATGAGGAAACGGAAGCAGAACGGCTTGCGCGTAAGGAAGCTCAGGAAAGGGACTTTCTGGAAGCGGAAAGAAGAAGGGGAAAAATACCGGAGAACCTGCATGAAGAAATTCAAAAAGAACTTGAGATATGGCAGGATTATTTGACCTATATTAAATTAAGAAAAAATCAACTTTTTGGGGAAGAAGACACCGAGATTATCGAGGATGAGGATGAGGATGAGGAAGACAAGGGAGTGATTGAGGAAAAAGCCGATAGAGAGGAAGGGATAAAAAAAATCCGTAAGGGTGAAATTGAAGATACTTTTTTCAGGTTTGTTGCTTCCAAGCTGACACGCCTTGAGATTAACGGGTATGAGGTTTATTTTACGAAAGAAACGCTCGATCTTGATAGAACCGATAAGAAAGTAACAAATTGGAAAAATATGCAACGTGGGAAATGCCCCATCGGTCCAGACCAAAAACCAATGAATTTTCATCATCTAACGCATTATGATTATGCAACTCACAAAATAAAATCTATTATTGTTTTGATAACACAAACCCTTCATACCACATATTCTCGTAGCTTACACTTTAGTAGAACAACTTACCGAGACCTTCCCCGGAAAAAAGTCATACGCACTTTATTTAATTCAGCGCGTGGAACCTTTAACCAGGCTATCGTAGCCACCCTGCATCCAGCCATCATTTAGAGAGCAACCTTTCTTTTAACCAGGAAGAGAGGTTATCATATTCGGATTTATCTTTTTTTAACCGGGGAATAAAAGAAAAATAACAGACACGTTCAGTGTATAAATTCATGCAAACATACTCTGCGCCATCTTCACAAAAGGGAATCCAGGTTTCTTCTGTATTATAAGGAACCCCTCTTTCATGTCCTTCCCGGATAAAATAAAGCAGATCACTAATAATTTTTCCATTCTCTTCTACTCTTCTATGTATCGTTGGAAATGAAATCCCAAAAGGTTCTAAATTTCCTAGGGTTAAATGGTAGGTTTTTAAAGAACTTGGCAATTGCCAACCCGGGCGAAGAAGAGTAGATTCAAGCTGCCTGAAGTCTTCTTCCGTAGGTAAATCTGGAAAGCTTTCATTTGGGAAAAAAGGTGTATATTCCTTTAATTGCCTTAAAATTGTTTCTAAATCAGGATCATCTGACGCCGTGTGCATGCAACTTAACTTTAGGTCTGCCAAGGTATTGACCAGATCACGATCATCTTGCGCAGCGTGCATAGAGAAAATGAGGGAAAACAGGAGAGATATGAATAGAAAAAATTTAAATGGCTTCATCCTAAAAATTCCTTAAATAATGAAAATTATTTTATGCAAAGTAGTATAAAAAGAAATTCATAATCTAATAAATTTTAAATGATGTCAAGGGGGTTTTGGGGCAGAAAAATTCATAAAGAATGAGAAAGCAAGGCTTCGTCTTTTCCTGCTTTACGCATAGCACGCCACATAAGGGCGGCTGGCGTGACAAGAAGGGTAAGGCTGGAGGCGAACAGGACGCCATAGACAATGCAGACGGATAAAAGGCGCCACCACTGGGTAGATGGGGCGCCTACCGTAATTTCCAGATTCATGAAGTCAATGTTAATGCCGAGCATGATGGGTAAGAGTCCCAAAATGGTGGCGAGTTTTGTCAGGATGACCGGGCGCACGCGCTGGATGCAGGTGCGCAGGATGACATCCCGGTATTGGGCCAGGGTCGGGTGTTTGATTTGCGCAATTAAAATGTCATATGTATCAATGAGGAGGATATTGTTGGACACAATAATGCCAGCAAGAGCGATAACGCCGATGCCTCCCATGACAATTCCAAAGGCCATATCATGAACCAGAAGACCAATGAATATGCCAACGCTTGATAAAACCACAGCGCTTAGGACAAGGCCCGTACTAAAAAAGCTGTTAAATTGCGTGACGAGGATAATGGCGATCATAAAGATGGCGATAAGGAAAGCTTGCATCAAAAAGATCATGGATTCTTGCCGGTCTTTTTCTTCCCCTTTAAATTTTATGGAGACCCGGGAGTCAAGTTTCAGCTGGGGAAGGACTGTCCGAATACGGGTAATCTGATCGGCAACCAGGGCGCCGGGCACGACATCGGCTCTCAGGTTCAAGACTTGGCGGCCATCAACCCGGTCAATCCTGTTTACCCTTGACTCCGGTTTTCGGGTTACAAAGTTACTAATGGGTAAAAGACCTGCCGCCGTTTGAATTTTCAAGGTATCCAGCTCATCCAGAACCCGGAATTGAGGAAAATAGCGGACCACAATGTCAACTTCATCCCGCGCATCTTCGGGGCGGTATGTAGCGACCGTTATGCCATTAGTGACCAGTTTGATGGCGTTACCGACTTGCCGGACATTAGCGTCAAACTTTGCGGCCTGGCCGCGGTCAATTGTTAATTGCCATTCGATGCCAGAAACGGGCAGATTATCTGAAATACCCGTTATGTCCGGCATCCCTTGCAGGTGTTTGCGTAAAGTTAAAAGAGCGGGTTTTAAAAGGGCTGCCTCTGATGCGCTTATCTCAATGTCGATCGGTTTTTGGGCAGGCGGTCCGTCTTTTTCCTTTCGGACGGCTACGTGAATGCCGGGTATTTCTTTTGCGCTTTGTTCAATATCATTAAGGATAGCATCCGCAGGCCGGCGCTTGCGCCAGTCAATAAACTCTATTGTGATGGCGCCAATAACGTCCTCGGGTACGTCAGCGCCGCTTCCGATAAAGGAACCCGTGCGGGTATAGACGGACTTTAACTCTTTCATCGGCAAGATTCTGGCTTCAACAAGGCGAACCAGGTCATCTTTATCCATGATCGATAAATTACCGCGCCCATGAACGTGAATGGCGGCGATTTCCGGTTCCACGTTGGGGAAAAATTCAACCCCGCGGCCCCAGAAAGAGTGGGCTATCTTGACGATAATCAAAATAACAATAGCCCCCGCGATGATCCTTTTCGGGTGATCAAGGGCAATATGCAGTATTTTGAGATAGTGAGCCAGGAGTCCTGTGAGGCTTTCAAGGTTATCTGGCTGTTTATGCTCTGCGCTTCCGTAAAAGGGCTTCAAGAGCTGACCAATAGCGGGAATGAAGATCAATGCCATCAAGATGGAGGCGCTCAATACGGCAATCAGGGTGATGGGCATGAATTTCATAAATTGCCCGGGCACTCCCGGCCAAAAGAGCAAGGGCATGAATACGGCAATAATGGTGACAATGGAAGTTATGACCGGCCA
The DNA here is from genome assembly GCA_964424515.1 of uncultured Candidatus Finniella sp. Classification (GTDB taxonomy): domain Bacteria; phylum Pseudomonadota; class Alphaproteobacteria; order Paracaedibacterales; family VGCI01; genus VGCI01. The sequence continues at coordinate 15,616 of CAYRJJ010000014.1, forward strand.
GGCCATGCGTTGGGCGGCATGAAGATAAGCCTTGCAAGGCGGCATGCCTTCAGCAATTTTAAGGTCGGCATATTCCACGACAATAATGGCGCCATCGACCAGCATTCCCACAGCGAAAATAAGGCTGAACAGAACCACAATATTAACGGTTAAGCCCATTAGGGAAATGATCATGATCCCCATCAGGAACGAGCCGGGAACGGCAACCCCCACCAGGAGGGAAGAGCGCCATCCCAAACTCATCACAATAATCCCCATCACCAGGATAATGGCTAAAATAATATTGTTCTGGAGGTCATTGAGCATATCACGGATATGGTGGGATTGGTCATTTGCATAGGAGACGGTGACATGATCCGGCCATTTCCTTTGCTGCGCCTTAACGATGGCTTTCACATCCTCAATCGTTTGAATGAGGTTTTCTCCTGTACGTTTTGAAATTTCCAGAGAAACAGCAGGTTGCCCCCCATCCCGGACAATGCTTTCCCGGTCTTTGAACGTGCGCCGGACTTCCGCTATATCCTGCAATCGAATGACGGCATCCTGGCGTGTTGCAACCGGAAGTTGCTGGATGCCTGCGATATCCTCCAAAACGCCCGGCACCTTAACGGCAAAACGCCCTGTGCCCATTTCAATATTACCCGCGGGAATGAGCTGGTTATTTTGAGTAAAATTGAGGATCACCTGATCAAAAGACAAGCCATAAGCCTCCACGCGCGTTGGATCAATGAGGATTTCAACGACTTCTTTCTGGTCGCCCATAATGTCGGCTTTACGAACGCTTGGCAAGCTTCCCTCAATTTCATCCCGCAAATCCCGCGCCATGCGATAAAGCGTACGATGGGGAATTTGCCCCGATAATTTGACAATAAGGACAGGAAAGAGGCTCAGGTTAATTTCCGTAATGAGAGGTTCTTTTGTATCGGCGGGGAGCCTGGATTTGGCAAGGTCTACCCGGTCCCGTACATCATAACGCGCCCGGTCGGGGTTAAATCCTGCTGTAAATTCGAGAATAATATGACCCCCGCCCTCATAAGCCGTGGAACGCATTTCTTTTACGCCTTCGATGTTATGAAGCTCTTGCTCAAGCGGGCGAAGCAACAAGCGTTGCGCGTCTTGAGGGGATATCCCTTCATGAATCAGGGAAACATAAATGATGGGAATTTTAACATCGGGCGTTGATTCTTTTGGAATCTGGTAATAAGCGATCATCCCCCACAGGGTGAAAAAGGCTAGTATAGACAAGATTGTGCGTGTACGGGACAGGGCTGCAGCGATGAGGGCGTTCATGGGGATTTTTCCGGGATACTGTCACGGGGATCTATAGACGTTTCCACCTGCTGGCCTTCCAGGACAAAGTCTCCTCCTGTCGTAATGAGGCTCATGTGATCTGGCAACCCCGTAACCCATAACCCCTGCGGTTTGGTCTCCACAATTTGAACAGGGTAAAACCTGACCTTTCCCTCTTCAACTGTTTTGATGCCAATGGCGCCATCATCCCTCAAGCTTATTGTAGCTGGTGAAATCATATATCCGTTTGCCGTGCTGGTCGGAAAGGTGAGCCGGGCCGTCAGGCCGGCGGGAATCGCCATATCCGGGTTATCCGCTTGCATTTCAACACGATAAGTACGGGTCTTGGAGTCAGCGGCTTTTGCGACATACGTTATTCGGGCTGACAGCTTTTGGCTCTCAAGGGAGGGGAGCATGACTTGCGCTTCTTCTCCTACTTTGATGCGGGAAATATCTTTTTCTGAAATATCGCAGATAATTTTCAATGGGTTCAGTTCAATGATCGTCGCCACTTTGTCAAACACGCTGACCACATCTCCTGATTCCACAAAAGTTTCTTCAAAAATACCCGCAAAAGGCGCCTTGATACGGGTATCGGCGATTTCATGTTCAATGGTCGCCAGTAAACTTTTTGCGCTTTCATAATCCGCTACGCAGGCAGCCAGCGCATTTTGTGATTTAACAGCTTTCGCTTCAAGTTTCGTATTCGCCTCAAACTCCAAAGACCGCTGGCGCAGCCTGGCTTTTGCTGCGGCAAGGCGGGCCGGCCGGTCTTCCGGGTCAATAAGAAGAAGGTCTTGTCCCATCTCAACCTTTTGTCCTTTTGTTGCCAGAAGAGATAAAACCCGGCCGGCCGTTTTGGCTTTCAGGGTAACGTGGCGCGCTTCCGCCGTATGGCCGTTGAGATGTATACAGGTTACAACAGGCTTTGCGGCCATATTCTTTACGGTAACTTTGGGGATGGGCGCAATAGGGGGTTGCGGGTTTGGTTGAAACAGGTTCGCCCGGCTTAAGAATAATAGCGCGATCATTCCCATGATAACGGTAAAGGGATTGCGGTAAATATAGTGGCGCAATCGCGTCAAGTTCATGAAAAGCCAATCCTTAAAGTAATCATATGGATTGCTTCAAATCCATTAGGCATATTCTCACCTTTGAAGGCGCCTTTTATGGATTGTTCCGTCCCTTTATGCGCTTTGGGGTTCTTCGCAATGTGAACCCTGGTTACGTCATGGGGGAAACGTAAGGCTCGCGGTACTTCAGGCGCCTTCAAATCCGTCGGGTATATGTTGAATATATATAGTCTACAAAATAAACTTTGATAAGTCCGTATTATGGGCGAGGTCTGAAACTTTCTCCCGTACCTCCTTATGCGTAATCGTAATCGTATCCCCTGCTCTTTCAGGCGCCTGGAAACTGATGTCTTCCAGCAGTTTTTCAATAATGGTGTGCAGACGGCGCGCCCCAATGTTTTCAACAGATTGATTGACGTCTGCAGCAAGGGTGGCGATTTCCTGGATCGCATCGGCCGTAAAATTCAAGGTGACCGATTCCGTTTCCAGCATAGCTTTGGATTGGCGGATCAAATTTGCTTCAGGCTCCGTTAAGATACGAACAAAGTCTTCTTTTGAAAGGGCTTTCAGCTCAACACGGATCGGAAGGCGTCCTTGCAGTTCAGGCAGCAGGTCAGATGGTTTGGCCAAATGAAATGCGCCTGAGGTAATGAATAAAATATGGTCGGTTTTGATCGTTCCATGTTTGGTTGAGACGCTTGTGCCCTCAATGAGGGGAAGAAGATCCCGCTGAACCCCTTCCCGGCTCACATCCGCGCCGTGATGGTCTGAGCGTGCGCAAATTTTGTCGATTTCATCAATGAAAACGATCCCATTTTGTTCAACCATATCCGTAGCGTCACGAATCACTTTGTCCGCGTCCAGCAGCTTATCGCTTTCTTCCTGAATCAAGACAGCATGCGCTTCCGCAACCGTCATTTTTCGCGTTTTCATGCGGGGGGAAAAAGCCTTTCCCAGCATATCTCCCAGATTCATCATTCCCATCTGGGCGCCTGGCATACCGGGAACGTCAAATGTGGGTAGGCTTATATTGCTGGTATCCGTGACTTGCAGTTCTATTTCCTTTCCATCTAGCTCCCCTTCGTGGAGAAGATGGCGGAATTTTTGCCGTGTCTCCGGGCTGGCGCTTGACCCGACAAGGGCATCCAGGACACGCTCTTCCGCCTGCATTTCCGCTTTTCCTTTGACTTCCTCCCGTAAACGGTCACGGGTCATGTGAATCGCGATTTCAATAAGGTCGCGGATGATTTGTTCCACATCCCGTCCAACATACCCGATTTCCGTAAATTTGGTGGCTTCGACCTTGATGAAAGGCGCCTGGGCCAATTTTGCGAGGCGGCGCGCAATTTCTGTTTTTCCGACACCCGTTGGGCCAATCATCAGGATGTTTTTTGGTAAGACTTCTTCTTTCAATTCCTTTGGCAATTGCTGACGGCGCCAGCGGTTGCGCAAAGCAATCGCAACGGCTCGCTTCGCATCATCCTGTCCCACAATAAAGCGGTCGAGTTCACTGGTAATTTCACGGGGCGTTAAAGAAGTCATGGGTTTACAAGCTTTCTATAATGATATTCTTGTTTGTGTAGATACAAATGTCAGCTGCAATTTCAATAGATCGGCGGGCAATTGCTTGCGCATCCAGATTTTCTATGCTGATGAGCGCCCGGGCCGCTGCAAGCGCAAAAGAGCCGCCCGATCCAATCCCGATCAGCCCATCTTCCGGTTCCAGAACATCGCCGTTACCTGTCAAAACCAGGGATACGGTGGCGTCAGCGACAGCCATCATGGCTTCAAGCCGCCGCAAATAACGGTCGGTTCGCCAGTCTTTGGCCATTTCCACGCAAGCGCGGGCTAATTGGCTGGGATGTTTCTCCAGTTTAGCTTCCAGACGTTCAAAAAGCGCAAAAGCGTCAGCTGTAGCGCCTGCAAATCCGGCGATGACCTTACCATCACCAATACGGCGCACTTTACGAGCCTGAGATTTAATGACTGTCGCGCCCAAAGTGACTTGGCCGTCGCCTGCAATGACGACTTTGCCGTCTTTGCGCACGGACAAAATCGTTGTGCCATGCCAGGAGGCAGAGTGGGGTGAAGATATGTTGATTGCAGGATCCATGAAATGTCTCATTCTTAAATAATGGATGTATTCCCTAGTTTTACACGAAAAGTTTCCAAAAGGGCAAGAATTTGCTATGATAAGTTTATCAATCGAGGAGACAGCTATGACTTACGATACAAATAATATTTTTGCAAAGATATTGAGAGGGGAAGTTTCTTGCGAGCGCGTTTACGAAGATGACCACGTTCTGGCTATTAAGGATATTAACCCCAAAGCTCCCATCCATGTTCTGGCTCTTCCAAAAGGCCCCTATACGTCTTTAATGGATTTTTCGATTCGCGCCACGGCGGATGAAATTGGCCTTTTCTTTCAGACAGTTACCAAAGTTGCCGAATTGCTGAAACTCCATGATAATGGGTTTCGCCTTGTTTCCAATACAGGTAGTGATAGCGGCCAGGTCGTTCCCCATTTTCACGTGCATTTGCTGGGTGGAAAACAGATTGGGTCAATGGCGGAAGGTTAACCGTAAAAAACGCTGCCATTTGTAAAGGCAAGGACTGTTAAGGAATTAGGAGTTTTTTTCACATTCAGTGCGCGTTTAAGGAAAAGGCAGAATAAATTCCGTCAAGTATGGGGCAAAGAGGCAAACGCAAGTGAACCACTGATGACGTGTCGAAAGCGCGTAGGAATGATAGCCATATCTATATAGCGCAAGCATTATTTTCATTCTCTGCGGTTTGATTAACCATCTTACAGGAAGCATGTCGTCTTGTGTTTAGAAAACACAAGCCAATGCCAAATAAAATTTTAGGCGAATTGGCTGGAATAGTTTATCTTAACCCCTTCTTTTCTCTTGCGAAAGAAAGGCGTCATCTGTCAAAAATAAAGCATAACGCCTATCAAATAGAAGGGAAGGTAGCAATGGCGGGTCACTCCCAGTTTAAAAATATTATGTATCGTAAAGGCGCTCAAGATGCGAAGCGGGCGAAGATGTTCGCAAAGATCGCCCGCGAAATTTTTGTTTCCGTTCGCGGCGGTTTAGCGGATCCCGGTTCAAATCCGCGCTTGCGGGCTGCGCTCGCTTCTGCACGCGCTGCGAATATGCCCAAAGACAATATTGACCGCGCCATTAAGAAAGCGCTGGGAGGTGATGATACCGCACATTACGAAGAAGTAAGGTATGAAGGCTTTGGCCCGGGGGGCACGGCCGTTATTGTGGAAGGGCTGACAGATAACCGAAACCGCACCGTTTCAGATGTGCGAAGCGCCTTTACCAAATATGGGGGAGGGCTAGGGGAAGCGGGAAGCGTCAGTTTTATGTTTCAACGCATGGGATTGATCCGTTATCCTCTTTCTGTTGGACTGTATGATGATGTATTTGAAGCTGTTGTTGAAGCGGGCGCTGAGAATTTAGGGAGTGAGGAAGAAGCGTATGAGATGACATCGACGGTTGATGCTTTTGGCGCGGTCCGAGATTATTTAATGCAAAAATACGGGGATCCGCTGGAAGTAAAAATCATCTGGCGTCCAACAACGATGGTTTCGTGTGATGAAGAGGTTGCTCAAACTTTGATTAAGCTCCTTGACACGTTGGAAGACCATGATGATGTTCAATATGTGTATTCTAATGGTGAAATGAGTGACGATATTTTGAAAAAGTTGACGGCTTAGATGAGAAAAGCGGTTCGCATCCTTGGTTTGGATCCGGGGTTGCGCAACACGGGGTGGGGGATTGTGGACAGCATGGGGAACCGGCTCACTTATGTTGCCCATGGCGTTGCGCAGTCGAACGGAAAAGATGACCTGGCGCCCCGGTTATCCCAGTTGTATCAAGAGTTGCTCAAAATTATTCAGGCTTATGCCCCTCAAGAAGCAGCTGTTGAAGAAACTTTCGTTAATAAAAACCCCCTCTCTACGCTCAAACTCGGTATGGCGCGGGGAATTGTCCTGTTAGCGCCAGCTGAAGCCGGTCTTGTGGTGGGGGAATATGCTGCCAATCGTGTTAAAAAATCCGTGGTCGGGGTAGGGCATGCGGATAAAAATCAAGTTGCCCTGATGGTTCAACGGTTGCTCCCGGGATGTGGCCATGTTTCCTTGGATGCCGCCGACGCCTTGGCTGTTGCCATCTGCCATGCCCATTATCGGTCATTACTGCCCGTAAATTTCCTAACGCTATAAAGCAATGAGATAAGCCCTTATATAATCAAGCTATAATGCTGACAGGGTTGGCGCAAGAAGCCCAGGAATATTCAGGTTTCAAAGTAAGCAGACGCTCGAGTCTAAAATTTATGGGTAAGGATGAAATAAACTGTAGCAAGACCAGAAGTTAGAAAAAAGAGTTTAAGAATGTAAAAAAATATCGGGCTGCTAAAAAACCAGATTAGTCTACTGGCTCATATAGAACCGTACTAAGGGAGAGTTCTTGGGCTGGAAAGACGGGATCGGCGCTGGAAAAATCGCAAAGCAAAAAAGAGCCAAAAAAACTTGCAGACAGAAAGTCATCTAAAAAAGCGATTCCACGCAACGGCTTTCTGGGTCCGTTGTTTTTTGTTTATTTTTCGTCTTGAGCTTTAGCTCCGCATGGGGTTAATGTTGACTAAATTAGCCTTATGGGATTTCCAGCATGAAACAAGATTTACGTGATCTCTATGCCTGTTTTGAGGGAACTGGAAAAATTTTAGAATACACAGGCTTTCTTATCAAAGTGGAGGGCTTGAAATGACTTGGAAACGCTTTAAGTTCATAGACCTGTTCGCAGGCATAGGAGGAATTCGGATTCCCTTTGATGATTACAATGGCGATTGCGTTTTTTCCTCGGAAATAGACGAGGCTTGCCAAGTCGCCTATGCGGCGAATTTTGGTGAAAAGCCCTATGGGGACATTACGAAGATTGCGCCGAAAGCGATACCGGATCATGATATTTTGCTGGGCGGGTTTCCCTGCCAAGCCTTTAGCGTCATCGGCAAGCAAAAGGGTTTTGCGGATACCCGCGGGACGCTGTTTTTCAATATAGAGGAAATTTTGCGGGTGAAGCGTCCGCGCGCCTTCCTGCTCGAAAATGTTAAGCGACTTTATACGCATGATGATGGTCGAACATACGAGACTATTCAGAAAAAGCTGCAAGACCTTGGTTATAATGTTAATACGAAGATATTGAACGCGCTGGATTTCGGCGTCCCACAAAAACGGGAAAGAACTTATATCGTCGGATTTTTCAACGATTCTAGCTTCTCGTTTCCAGAGGGCCGCGTTCCGTACAGCCTGGCGAATATCTTGGAAGATGAGCGGGACGTGTCAGAACGCTATTATGCTTCCGATTATATCATCAAAAAGCGTCATGCGGCCGTGAAGGGCAAGCCGCCCATGCCGAGCGTTTGGCACGAGAACAAAAGTGGCAATGTCTCCGCACTCCCCTATTCTTGCGCGCTGCGCGCGTACGCCTCCTATAACTATCTTCTGGTAAACGGCCATCGTCGGATGACGGAAAGGGAGATGCTACGGCTTCAGGGCTTTCCCGATAGCTTCAAAATCGCCGTCAATTACGCGCAAGTCAGACAACAGACCGGAAACTCGGTAACTGTTCCGGTCATAGAAGCTATCGCAAAGAACATGCTGAGCGCGATGGGTTATAAAAAGAAATGCTTATCCGAAAAGTACCTGTGAGGTAACAGGTTTTGCATGAAC
>CAYRJJ010000015.1:0-22950 GCA_964424515.1 uncultured Candidatus Finniella sp.
CTATGAAAAATTTAATAGGCTTTCTTCCTTCTTAAAAAAATGTCAGGTGGCAAGATGGCTAAATCACTTCCGTTGACAGAAAATTTTTATCAAAAAAGGAAAAAAACTCTTGCAACCCATCACAGTATCTTCGACTGCGTTATAGCTTTTCGAGCTATAACTACGCTCAGGGTGAACGGCAAGAGGTAAGTTACTTTGTAAGAAGCCGTTGTCAGTCAGGGCCAATCAGAAAAGTCGCCTCAACTTCAACAGCCGCGCCTAGAGGAAGGGCGTTCACGCCAACAGCGGCGCGGGCATGGCGCCCTGGCTCCCCAAAAACCGCAACCATCACGTCTGACGCGCCATTCATGACTTTTGGGTGATCCGTATAATCCGCACCGCAGTTGATAAACCCGCCCAACCGCACACATCGTTTTACACGGCCCAGGTCGCCCCCGCAAGCTACCTTCAGGTGCGTTAAAATGTTGATAGCGCATTGACGCGCGGCTGCCTGGCCTTCTTCTAAGGACAAGTCTTGGCCTACTTTCCCTTTAAATACAACCTGGCCGTCTTTCACGGGTAATTGACCGGAAATAATGACCATGTTTCCCGCCATGGCATAAGGAACATAATTGGCTACAACCTGGGGTTGTTCTGACAGGCTGATACCCAGAACTGCCAGCTTTTCATCCATAGATGTCATGAGGATTCTCCTTTCCCATCCTGTTATTTCGGGACAAATTTTCCATCAAAATGCAACCTTGTCAGGATACAAGCCAACTCTCGCGGTAACTCCTTGCTCCGTTCGTCCCTTAGCGCGGGTTGTGAGGCGCCGAAGGTGAAGGATATGAATGGTTTTGCCCTTGACAAGGAGTGAGGTATAATCTTTTCCTTCAGTCTGCATTTTCTTTCCAAATTTTTTCCCAATTAAAGCAGGGAGGCAAGCTAAGCTCAAATTGGGTATGTCCGGCAACTGCGGGAATGGGGCAAAACCCCGGAATATGCTGAAAAAGCAAGTTCGTGGTTTTTGATTCAGACCCCAGGTGGCGATATTTCCGGTTTCCCACATATTTCGTGTTTTCAAAGTAGGCCCAGTATAACCTGACAACATGGCTGTGGGTAAACAAGACATGGGTCGCATGGCTTGTGGTCCGCCAATGGCGTTTTTCGCCCGCAATGATGTAAGAGGGATAATGAGTGAGATAGAGAGGCTCGCATTCCTGGGGGTGAAGCGCCATATGAGAATTGGTCTGATCAACCATTTGACGGTAGAAATGCCACATTTCCCAAATAGCGGAAGGCTCATGCAAATAGTCATCTTCACAAAAATAACACAAGGCGTCCAAAGGTTTCGCCAATTCAAATTGTTCTCGCAAAGTTTGGCCTTGTCCCGTTTCCCGGGTTGTTTGTATTTTCCACGGGCATTGAATTTCCTGACAAAGTTCTTTTATTTTAAGAAGGTAAGAAGCGTCTGAATGATCGTCTAAAATGATGACTTCCAGTTGTCTGCCGCCTTCCTGGTGATAAGCGTGATTGATAGATCGAATGGTAGACCGCACGCATCGATAGATCGTTTCCGCTGTACTGACCCCTGTAAATCGGGGTGTGGTATCTATATTGCGGTTTGAGCGCAGGCAGGTGCGGAGGTAAATGATGAGTTTATCGAGATCTGACCCAGGAACGCCCTGGGAATGAGGTTTATCTTGATCAAAAGCGTCATGCGCAACTTTTAAATGGGGATCCCGTTGATTTTGAAGAGGCAATAAGGTGAATTTCTGTGCTTTTTTTAAATCGTAGCCAAACCGTTTGAAGGTTCTTCTGGCAATACGTAAAAATTCATTCATAGGCCCATTCCATTTCTAGAGATAGAATGCGCCATCTTAAAAAGCCTGTCTATTTTTTACAAGCCCTTTTCAGCTTCTTCATCCACCGTCACCAAAGGGACCATACACGTAATCGTCGTTCCTTTTCCTTGTGAGGAGTCAATATGGATCGTCCCCCCATGCAGCTCAATGAGACTTTTCACGAGGGAAAGCCCAAGACCTGCGCCAATATGTTTTGATTTTGCGTAATTGGGGCCACGCTCAAAAATCTTAAATATTCGCGCCCGGTCTTCATCACTCATACCAACGCCTGTGTCGTGAACAGACAAGCAAAGCCCTGGCCCCTCTTCTTGAACTTGAGTAAAGGCTTTTAGCTGAATGCGCCCGCCAGATGGCGTATATTTAATCGCATTGCTCAAAAGATTAAAGACAGCTTGCTTTAAGCGGCGTTCATCTCCCATAAATGTTTGGATTTTTGATTCATTTTCATGAGAAATTTCGAGTCCCTGGTCATGGGAACGGTTATAAACCAGCCCAATAACGCTGGACAAAAAAGTATCTAAATGAACAGGTTGTTGAGCCAGGGTCATTTGCCCCGCTTCAATACTTGCTAAATCCAGAATGTCATTGATGAGCGCCAATAACCGCTGCGCTGAATCTATAATGCCCCGGCAATAATCCATCTGACGTTCATTCAAGTTTCCGAAGTACTGATTGGTTAGAATTTCAGCAAAGCCAATGACCATATTCAACGGCGCCCGCAATTCATAAGAAACATGGGACAAGAAGTTGGATTTAATACGATCCGCCTGTTCTAAAGCTTGGTTGCGTTCTTGCAAGGCTTGTTCGAACCGCCACCGGTCCGAGACATCAATAAAGCTGAGCAAATGGGACCCATCTGGTAAAGGGACATAAGCGTATTGAATCATAGACTTGTCCGCACGGCTGAAACGCCCTGTTTTGGGAACGCGCTGGTTAATGATGGTCAACAAACGCGCCTGAAATCCATCCCACTCTTCTTCTGTGGAAAAAGAAGGGCGAATGAGGGCCAATATCTCTGTTGCATGACGGCCAAGCGTGATATCCGCCATCTCCACTTGCCAGATACGCGCCGCTGCAGGGTTGCTTAACCGCAAGCGGCTATCACTTCCCAGGACAATAATCCCTTCGTATAGATGGTCTAATGTTTCTTTTTGAACAGCGATTAAAGTATTATAACGGCGCTCTAAGGCCAGCTTATCCGTCACGTCATCATACATAAACAATAACCCCCCCAAAGGATGGGGAGCAATCAGGAGACGCAAAATCTGATCGTCGGGTTGATGAATAAGCTCCTGGATAGGCTGAAGGAGGGTTTTAAAAAGTTGAAGCCTTCCGCGTTTAAATGCTTGAAAATCAGGATATTCAGGCAGTTTGCGTCGTTCCCGCATGTCTTGCAAGACATCTCCGAAGGTTGGTTTTGTATGAAGCCATGCCTCTTCATAACCAAATAGCTTCGTGTAGGCATTGTTAAAGAATTCCAGCCGCGTGTCAGCCCCGAAAACGGCAATGGGCGTAGAGAGCTGGTGCAGAACTTCCTGATGGGCAAGAATGTGCTTGTTTAAATCAGAGGCCATTTCCTCACTATCTGTCAGGTCAAAGGCGTAACCAACCGTAGCGCCGTCTTCATGAGCAACCTCGGTCATCTCAATTAACCGACGGAAGCCGTCCATCACAATGTGTCCCCGCTGGCGTTGGCTTTGCCCACTGTTTCGAACTTTAATGGCCAAATGATGGGGACTCGTACTGCGGGATTTTTCAATAAGCTCCTTATGCGCTAGGGCAACTTGGGTTGGCGTGCTTTCTACGGCTCCCGCATAAGCCTGGTTACAAAAAATGACCTGGTTCTGCGCATTGCGGTACCACAAAGCGACAGGAACGACATCAATCATGGCTTGCAGCATGTCATGTTCTGCCCGTAAAGTTTTGACTTGCGCTGTTAACCTTTGGGTTTCATAAGCCCGGTCTGTAATATCGATAACCGATAAAGCAATGAGACTATGGTGAAGCTGAAGGATCCGCGTCCCTTCGACTTGCACAACCGTCTTCTGATCAAGAAGCGTCAATTTGTGCGTAAAACTTTCGCCTGTTTGTCGCGTGTTTTGTAAGGCTTGATCAAGCAGAAACCCGGAATGATAGTCGAATTGATTGGTAACATCCACAACTTCAATAGGGTGAGAAAGGTTGAGATCTAATAAGGCCGCAAAGGCAGTGGAGCAATGAACACGCGCTTCCGTATCCCGCCACCAGCACCGCGCCTCACTCATGGCTTCCAAAATTTTAACAAGATCATCCCGTGCCTGGGAAATAATTTGGTGCTGATCATATAAATGCCGCACATAGGTCAGAACAGGTAGCCCAATGATACCTATAACGCCGAGGATCAAACCCAGCAGCTCAAACCAGTTTAATAGGGGGGATGTTGTGACAAGCCAGTTTAGCACAAAAGAGACAGCCTTTTGGTTGGAGGATCCAATGTTATACCCAGTAGGGGGAATATATAAAGAATTTTAACAGTATTTTTACAAAATGGGGAAGGCCAAAAGCCGATCATTGATGACACGCCCTAGCATTAACGAAAAATAAAACAATTCCATTCTATCATTTCTTTGGAGAGTAATGAAGAAAGGAATAAATAGATGGAGAATTATCGGTTCTCATGGAAAAGCAGAAAGCTCTATGTTGATATTTTAGCCAGTTTCTTCTTTATTACCTTTGGCACAACCCTTGCAACAACATGGTATACATACCAGTCAAATTCCGAGTCTATGATCCAGATATCTGAAGATCTTTTGACGCATGTGAGTAAATTTTCTGTTGCCAAGGTTATATCTTACCTTAACCAGGCACAGCTTATCACCCATTTAGGCGCAAACCTTGTCAAGGAAAAATCACCTATTAGCAACGCCAATCAACCTCTTGTTGCTTTTATGTCGGGGATTTTAAAATCCTATCCTTACCTGTCTTCTATTTATATAGGAACAGAAGATGGAAAATTCTTACAAGTCAAAAGTTTGGATTCTGCTTCAACCTACAGAACAGACCCCTCCCGCATCCTTCCAGGCGGAAGTATAGCGTCCGTTCGATTTATTGATAGAGAAGATGGAAAAGCCTCTGAGGTATGGGAGTACCAGGATACAGAGGGCAAGATTCTCGATCAGGAAAATATCCCGAAAGTGATGTATAATCACCTGATTCGGGATTGGTATATTAGCGTTTCCCAAAGTCGAAGCTCTCAATGGAGTGATGTGTATGTCTTTAGTTCCACTAAGAAGCCAGGTATTACAACAGGATATCCTCTCATTAACGGGCAAGGGAGCTTCGTTGGCGTCATCGGGGTTGATATTGAAATGGGGGCTATTTCAGAATTTTTAAATGAAACGCGCATATCAAAAGATTATGCAGCCTTTATTATGACAGAAAAGGAAGAGGTTATTGCCAGTACAGATAAAAGCCAAATGGTCAAGGTTGAAGGTGAAAAAGTCCGGGCTATCAACTTGAATGAACTGAACGATAAGCGTGTTATTCTCGGATATCAAAAATTCAGAAATGACCAAAAAGATAATTTTACGTTTGAAAAAGATGGCGTTGAGTATATTTCAAGCTTCTCTTTTTTTCCAAAAACATTTGAGAAGAAATGGTCTATTGGCCTTATTGTACCCATTGATACATTCGTAGGCAGCATCAAGGATACCCAGCGAAAAATTTTATTGATCACCTTTTTAATATTTATAACTTCTATAGCGTTGATTGGTTTCATCGCGCGGCGTATTGCGCGTCCGATCATTTTACTTTCTGAAGAAGCGACGCGCATTAAAAAATTTGAACTTGAAAGTAATGATGAAGTCAAGACAGATATTTATGAACTTCAATTGCTCAATAATTCCATTACCTCTATGCGGATGAGTATGCGGGCATTCTCCAAGTTTATTCCCAAAGTATTGGTTGCCAAGCTTTTAAGGACAAACCAATCCGTCAAGATTGGGGGCAAGTTACGGCGCGTTACTTTATTATTCTCGGATGTCGTCAATTTTACAACTGTTTCCGAGAGCTACCCTGCCGAGAAGCTCGTGGTACATTTATCTGAATATTTTGAAGAAGTTACCCAAATTATTATGAAAGCGAATGGAACGATTGACAAGTATATTGGCGATGCTGTTATGGCTTTTTGGGGGGCTCCTATTGTTGATAAAGAGCAAGCCTTAAATGCCTGTCGAGCTGCACTCTCTCTCCAGCAGCGCCTATCGAATTTAAACCGGCAATGGGGGATAGAAGGCAAGCCTGTTCTGGAGACGCGCATTGGTATCCATACAGGAAATGTTATTGTGGGGAATATGGGGTCATCTGACAGAATGAACTATACCGCTCTTGGGGATACAGTGAACCTGGCTGCCCGGCTGGAAGGTACGAACAAGATGTACCACACCCGTATTATTATCAGTGAGGAAGTTTATCAGGAAGTTCAGGAACGCTGTCTGGTTCGCCCGGTTGACCTTGTGGCTGTAAAAGGGAAAAGCAAAGCGGTAAAAATTTATGAGCTGGTTGGTATTTTTCAAGATGACCCCTCTCTTTTGCCATCTGAAATGCAAGTTAACTATTGCAAACTCTTCACGAAGGTTTTTCAGCTTTATATGGAGCGCCGGTGGGATGCCGCTATTAGCCTTCTGGAAGATATTAAAGTTCATTATGGAGATGATTTCACAACCAAGATGTATTTAGAACGGTGTCATAATTTTAAGGACAATCCTCCCCCTGAGGATTGGGATGGCGTCATGCATTTAGCGGAAAAGTAAGCCCGGGCCTTTGTAAACCGGGAGCTGACTCCTGGCGTTCAGGCAGGCTCGAAAATGCAGATCAATCCCCCGCCTGAAGTTCCGGCGTATTCCTCGGGGCATGTATCTTAACCTGACCTTAAAGTAATAATTTTTAACCCATAAAAAAAACAATAAGATAGACATATTCTTTTTTCAGGTTTTGGGCTTGTATCCTGAAGTATCTTAAGATTTTTTTTGTTTCCTCGTCATTTTCGCATAATTGCCCGGGGCGTCTTCGAGAATGCGGTCTTTGGGAATTATACGGCCAGCAACTTTTCCCCCTTCATAAGCATCTAACCATTGACGCCACTCTTTCCACCAGGATCCGGATTGTTTTTGAGCGCCCTCAAACCAGTCATCCGCTTTTCCGGGTAAATGATCGGCCGTCCAGTAGTGATATTTTTGAGAACCTGGATGGGTAAAAGCCCCCGTTACATGGCCAGAGGCGCTTAAAATAAATTTTTGAGAAGAGGCTTTCGCCATCTGTGTGAGCGCATAGACAGACCGCCACGGAGCGACCTGATCTTCATGGGAGGCCATCACAAATAGAGGCGCGGATATATTTCCAAGATTAATGGGCGTCCCTTCAACGGATAAACGGCCCCGTTTCATCAGACGATTTTCAATGAAGACTTCGCGCAAATAAACGCTATGCATTTGGGGAGGCATATGTAAAGCATCACACGTCCAGTGTAACATATCAAAAGGAAAGGGGGACTGCCCCAGGAGGTAATGATTCACATCAGAAGACCATATGAGATCATTTGTCCGTAGCAAATTAAAAGCTTGAACCACATATTGGCCTTCGAGATATCCGTTCTTGTGAACATATTCTTCTAATTTACGCTGTTGACGTTCCGAGCGATAAATCCCCAATTCATCAATTTTGCTAAAGTCAAATGGCGCTGCTATGAGAGTAGCGCTGGCAATGCGGTTATCTTTTTTCACTTTCAGATATGCCATCAAACACCCTAACAGGGTGCCGCCAGCGCAATATCCGACTGCATTAACTTCTGTTTCCTTCGTGATTTGACAAACCTGGTTGAGAGCTTCTTTAACGCCCTTTAAGACATAATCTGTCATCGTCTTGTGTATATGCCGATGGTCGGGATTAATCCAGGACATCACAAAAACAGTCAGGCCGGATTCTAGCGCCCATTGAATAAAAGAATTTTCAGGACGAAGGTCAAAGATGTAATATTTGCTAATCCATGGCGGCACAATAAACAAGGGCCGTTTAGCAACCTTGAGGGTCAAGGGTTCATATTGAATTAACTGAAATAAATCATTTTGAAAAACAATTTTGCCAGGCGTAACTCCAAGATTTTTTCCCAATTGAAATGCCTTAACTGGCTCTTTAGAAATAGTGGGTTGAACGCTTTTTAAGGCAGACTGCGCATCTTTTATGTCAGGAGATGCCAGGATCCCTTGTAAATTCAGAAGGTTTGCTGAAGGAAAGGTTGTTAAAGACAAGGCATCCACTAAATGACGAGTATAAAAAGCCAACTTGCGGCTAATGAGGGGATCAAGTTCATGGTTACGGCCAGCTGCCTCTTTTAAAAACTGCACATTGAGAAGATAGGATTGCTGAAGCAAGAAAAAGAAGGGATTCTCTTCCCCTTCGGGCATCACCCGTTGCGTGTCCGGTGACCTGGAATCCTGGTGTGTTGTCAGGGTTCCCTCCTGGAAACGGTCCATGGTGGCATGAAGGAAAGCTTGTACATCCACCAGGCTCTCCGGCGGATATTGATCACGGCTTTCAGCTTGTGACGACATCTTTTTCATGGTCTGGGTGAATATGCCCGTTACTTCTTCAGGATTGAACAGGGCTTTATCCAGCCACGGGTAAGGCGCAACACCGGATTCTTTCATATATTGGGCCATCGTCTTTTGATTTTCAGCAGCAATCTTTTTCCATGTCCCCTTCCACTTACCAGATGTTCCAAAAGAATTCCCGGGAGAAGGAAGAAGCGAAAATTCCTTTGGTTTCTTCGTCATTGTGGTATGCTCTAAAATAAAGTTGTATAAATCCAGCGTAACGGTAAAAGATTAATAAAATGCAAAAAAGAATCAGCTTTTCATTCATAATGAGTCTATGCGCGGCCTTTCTTTTAGCCGCTTGTACAACAGATTCCGGGCCAGAGGAGGCATTTGAAGGGGCAACCTCGAATTTCCCCCTTTTGGGTGATGTGCCTGATCGTCCCGTCCTTCCCTCCTCAAGGGATATCTCTCATCAACAAAGGCACCTTCAAATTGAACGTGATCAAGCCACCGAAAAACAGGGTGAAATTATCAAATCCGTTAAGTCATAAAAGTTCCTTATCCTCTTGAAATTCTTATCAATCAGCCTATTTCTATAGATAGTATGCCACTTAGAATTGTAGAGGAAAAGATGAATCATTATTTTATTGTCATAACTTGTATCGTTGGTTTCTTCTTATCAGCTTGTTCGGGGCCTCAAAATAGTCCCAATCAAACAGGGGGCATGCTTGTTGGCGGTCTTGCTGGCGGGTTGCTAGGATCTCAATTCGGGCAAGGAACAGGCGCGCTCGTTGGAACGGGTCTTGGAACTTTAATAGGCGCCTATGCAGGTAGCGAGGTCGGAAAAAGCATGGACCAAAAAGCCGCTACGCCGCAATACCGGAATGATTCCCGATATTAGCATTAGGGGTCTAGAAAAATTAACATTACCATTTCTTCTGGGATTTTTGAGCCATCAGCAGCTTGATTTTTGCGCTTCCGGTACGCGCACAGGCTCACCTATGCTTGTGCATTCCGGTTGTCAAAATCACTTGCAGCTGCCTCAAAAACTTCTCGAATAAATGGAAAGTTTATTATTTCCAAGCCTCTTATCTGTCCCAATTTATATAAAAAGTCCCGGTTGCGTCGGCGTCCGAAAAACAAGTGTTTTTCGGACATGAGCGCCGTATCTTCTAAGCCATCTTGAAAATGCCTTTTATTCTTGCGTGTTCACCCTTAAATCGCCCCTCTTCCCTAAAACATCAGAAACTCATGCGGTAGCGAGAGAACTCTTAATAAAATATTAG
Source organism: uncultured Candidatus Finniella sp. (assembly GCA_964424515.1). Classification (GTDB taxonomy): domain Bacteria; phylum Pseudomonadota; class Alphaproteobacteria; order Paracaedibacterales; family VGCI01; genus VGCI01. The sequence continues at coordinate 9,703 of CAYRJJ010000015.1, forward strand.
GAATATAAGCATATAGATGGAAAGAGGTAGAAAGAGGAGGGACCTGTGAAATTATTATCTAAAGCCCATATTTTGATTGCTCTATTAACCGTACCCGTTTTTGCCCATGGGGATGCTCCTCATGATCATGGAGCGCCCCAAAAAGCTGTGCCTATTACCGATGAACGTCCCTCGGTTGCGGGGAAATCCTTTGACGTTGTCTTGGAAGTATGTGAAGAAGACAAGGCTTATCTTCAAGTGGCTGATGCCGAGAGCAACCAACCCGTTTCGGAGGCTCAAATTGACGTTTCCGTGAGTGGGGATGTTACTTCAACATTAACGGCAGAAGCGACCACAACACCTGGCATTTATAGGCTGCCTCTCGTTGTCAAAGCTGGAAATAAGGTTATTGCCGCTATAAAAGTTACAACTCCGGAGTCCAGCGAAACGCTAACGCTTACCATACCGTATTGGCCGAAGTCTGCTGGCAAGTGCGCCTATTAAGGGGGAACGGTGCGACGGTTTCGAAAGAAGTCTATTATTTTAGGCGTCCTTTTGGGCCTTGTGCGTACTTGCTTATTAATTGCTGGTATGAGTGTGAGTCATAGGGGTGAAGCTTCTCCAAGGCCGCCTTCGGCTCCTCTTCAAATAATTCTTCAAGCAAACGCTCCAGAATTAGCCTTAATCCAGCGCTTGCGCATTTCTAAAAAAGAACAGTTTGCATCCCATCTACCAACCAAAATCGCTAAAGAAGTGGAGGGGCCCAAAACCATTGTTATGCCTGGGAAAGTTATCGTAAGCCCTCAGGGATACGGGCAGGTACATGTTCCTCAATTAGCTCGCGTCATTTTAGATGAGAACTTCCCTCTCCCCCATACGGGAGAGAAAGTTGAACGCAACCAAGTCCTCGCTGTTGTTGAACCCTTGCTTTCAGCCATTGACCTGACAGATAAGAAAACGGAGCTTTACAGAATAGAAAGTGAAGCGGCCATCTTGAAACGCGATATTGAACGCCTCAAAACTCTGGCAGAGTTTGGAGTAAGGAAAGACCTTGAGAATAAGAAGACCGAACTTGAGCGAACGGAAAAACAAAAAGAACAATTAATGGCAACGAGTTTGGGAAGGGAGCTTCTTCGGGCGCCTATTACAGGGGTTATCAGTGATAATCACTTGCTCCCTGGTCAAATTATCCAGCCTAATAAACCAGCCATTGAAATCATTGACCCTACGCAATTCCGTATTGAGGCTTATACCTTTGATTACCTTCAAACTGACTCTATTCGATCTGCCTGGTTACGTTCACCCAAAAACCCAGAAAAGTTTTATGACCTAAACTTGATCGGCATAAGTCCAGGTATCGAGGAAAAAGATCAATCTCGCCATATCCTCTTCTCTTTAAACGAAAAAGCTCCTGACTTACTGGTTGGCATGAGCCTTGATGTATTCCTGAATACGGCAGAGACCATCAAACGTATCGTGGCGCCTCAAGCCGCTCTGTTTAAGAATGACTCACAATATACGATATTCGTTCTTTCTGGTTCAGAACTTATTACCGCACATCCTGTTCAAGTCGGTTTGTTTTTTGAAGATCAAGTGGAAATTCTTTCGGGACTGAAGCAGGGCGATAAAATAATTGCTTCCATTGCGGCTCTCTATAAGCTGGTCGTGAACCGAGGCAATAAAAAAGATGTTCAATAAGATTGTTGAATTTTCCCTCCAATACCGATGGTTTGTGCTTTTTGGTTATTTCAGCATTATTCTTTATGGCAGCGTTCTGATTCCAAAAATACCTATAGACGTGTTTCCGGATTTGAACCGCCCGACAGTTACAATTCTTACGGAAGCTCCAGGACTCGCACCGGAAGAAGTGGAACAGCTGGTAAGTTCTCCAATTGAAACAGCTATTAATGGCTTGCCTGGCGTAACGCGCGTACGTTCCACATCCGGGATTGGCTTATCTATTATCTACGTGGAATTTGCATGGGATACCGAGATCTATCGCAATCGGCAAGTGGTGAGTGAACGTTTAAGTACGACCCTGAGTCAGCTTCCCAAAGGTATTATACCCAGTCTTGGGCCTGTGACTTCCATTATGGGAGAAATTCTCTTAATTGGATTGAGTTCCATAACGGGGGAAACGTCGCCTATGGAGCTTCGCAGTATTGCTGATTGGATGATGCGCCCCCAACTTCTCAGCATTCCAGGCGTAGCCCAAGTTATTCCAATTGGGGGCGAGGTTAAACAATACCAGATACAACCTATCTTTCATCGGCTTTGGAACTATCAAATTTCTTTAGAACAGATTTTAAAAAGCTTGCAAGGTTTTGGTCAAAACACGACGGGCGGGTATTTAAATGGATTCCGTCAAGAATCTCTCATCCGCTATTTAGGTAACACCACCCAATTAGATGATTTAAAGAAAGTGCCTCTTCACTATCGGGAAGGTAAATCACTTCCTTTAAACAGGTTGGCAGATGCTGCAATTGGGGCAGCTATTAAGCGGGGTGATGCCAGCATTGATGGGAAGCCAGCCGTTATCCTTTCCGTTCAAAAGCAACCTGGAGCTAATACCCTAACCTTAACAACGGAAATTGAAAAAGCACTCAGCGAGATTCAAAAACGTCTCCCGGCTGATATTAAAGCTGACCGTATCCTTTTTAAACAAGCCACCTTCATTGAAAATTCCATTAATAATGTTAAACAAGCCTTATATGAGGGAACAATTTTTATTGTTATCATTTTATTGTTATTCTTAGTGAATTTTCGCACCACCTTTATCAGCCTTACAGCAATCCCCATTTCTATATTAATAACAGCTATTGTATTTCGCTGGTTAGGGATCTCAATCAATACAATGACTTTGGGAGGGTTAGCAATTGCTATTGGCGAATTGGTTGATGATGCCATTGTTGATGTGGAAAACGTGTTTCGGCGCTTAAAGGAAAATCATCTGAAGGCGAAACCTCTTCCTGTACTCCAAATTGTACGCAATGCCTCCGTAGAGGTACGAGGCTCTATTGTTTATGCCACAGGAACTGTTATTCTTGTATTTTTACCTTTGTTCGCTTTAAGCGGCATTGAAGGGCGTCTTTTTACACCTCTCGGCATTGCTTATGTGGTTTCAATTCTGGCTTCTTTGCTGGTCTCTATTACCTTAACGCCCGTTCTTTGCATGTACTTGTTACCCCGAATTAAAGGGATGGCCCATGGAGATAGCTGGTTAGTAGACGCTCTTAAAAAACTCAATACCAAGCTTCTGCATTGGTCTTTCAAGCATCCTAAAGCTCTTATCTTACCCGCAACCGCCTTGATGATAGTCGCTCTTCTTTCCGTGCCTTTTCTCAATAAATCGTTTCTGCCTTCTTTCAATGAGGGGTCAGTCACGGTTGATCTCAGACTGAAGCCAGGAACGTCTCTTACAGAGTCAAATAGAGTCGGTACGCTTGCTGAAAAACTGCTTTTGGAGGTTCCTGAAGTGAAATCCGTCGGTCGCCGTAGTGGTCGTGCCGAGCTTGACGAACATGCGGAAGGCGTTCATGCTTCAGAGATTGATGTCGATTTGATTACGTCAAAGAGATCCCAGCAGGCTATCCGTGATGATATCCGTACCCGCCTTTCAACAATTCCGGATGCCATTGTTAATATTGGCCAGCCTATTTCTCACCGCTTAGATCACTTGTTATCAGGGGTACGCGCAGAATTGGTCATCAAATTTTTTGGAGATAATTTAAAAACATTACAAGAGCAAGCAGAATCCATTCGCAACGCCATTAAAAATATCCCTGGCGTTACTGATCTGCAAGTTGAACAGCAAACGCTGATACCTCAGCTCCAGATTCGTCCCAACCGCGATGCGGCTTTAAAGTATGGTGTTAATATCGATCAATTAGGTGAAACGATTGAAACCCTTCTTTCTGGTAAAGTCATTAACCAACTTTTGGAAGGGGCCAGGCGGTACGATTTAGTTGTTCGCCTTGCTGAAGAAGATCGCAATAACCCAGAAAAAATTGGAAATATCTTGATTGATACGCCTTCTGGTAAAATTCCTTTGAGACATGTTGTTGACATTATTGAAACGACAGGCCCGAACCAGATTAATCGTGATAATACCCAACGGCGTATTGTTATTATGGCAAATACCAAGGATCGCGCTTTAGGGTCTGTTGCGCAAGATGTCCAAGCTAAGTTATCTCAATTAAGCCTTCCGGAAGGAAGCTTTTTGAGGTTTGAAGGGCAGTTTGAGAGCCAACAGGCGGCAACAAGGCTGATTGCCCTTCTCTCAATCTTGGCCTTGGGTGGAATCTTTATTTTGCTCTATAGCCACTTTAATTCGGTTATTTTAGCTCTTGTTATTATGGCGAATGTTCCTATGGCCTTAATTGGAAGCGTCGCGGCTATCTGGCTTACGAATCAAACATTATCCGTGGCAAGTCTTGTTGGGTTTATTACACTCACAGGCATTGCAACGCGCAATGGAATTTTAAAGATATCTCACTATCTTCACCTTTTAAAGTATGAAAAGGAACGTTTTGGTTTGCCTATGATCATTAGAGGTTCCTTGGAACGCTTAACCCCGGTACTCATGACAGCATTAGTTGCAGCCTTCGCCCTTGTTCCTCTCATGATAGGCGGTGGTCAACCTGGTAAAGAAATCTTGCACCCTGTCGCGGTAGTTATTTTTGGTGGCTTGATATCTTCGACCCTCCTTGACACCCTGATGACGCCGGTTATTTTTTGGTTGGTCGGAAAAAAAAGGATATTGGCGTCCGTTGCTTCAAAAAGCGACTGATATTGTTCTGATTCTTTATTGCGGTAGAAAAAAAATCTACACCAAGGGGTACGGGGGTTTAAGATTTAACTGATATTAAAGAGATTATAGGGAAGAAGAGTGAATTGCTTGTTGTACTTTAATCGCACCTTTTGAGCCAGGATATCGCAAAAGAAATTCTCACCGCCTGGTTTGCGGACTTTGATTCTCTCAAAGGCGCAAAAGGCGTCGCTGACTTAATCGCTTTTGAGCATTCTCAAACCATAGGTTCCTGATCTGGCTGAGTTTAACCATGTAAACTGAACTTATTATATTCAGATTGTATGGTGATTAAGAGATGATTTTATTGATTCATCTCTAAAAACCATGTAATTTGAATTTATTATATTCGGATTGCATGGTTAAAATGTATAAAACCCGCCATTTAGAAGCAAAAATCAAAAATTTGAGTCAATACGCCAAAGTCATATTGGTGGTTGGAGCGCGGCAGGTTGGCAAATCTACCTTGCTGAGTCATATTTTCCCGGATGCCCCTCATATTACATTTGATCCTTTTCAAGACAAATATAACGTCCAGGCAGATCCCGACCTTTTTTTGCAACAATACGCAAAACCTTTAATTCTCGATGAAATCCAATATCATCCAGCCCTTGTCTCAGCTATTAAGCGAAAGGTGGATCAATCCCCGCAACCCGGGCAATATTTTCTAACAGGCTCCCAAAACTTTAGTGTTTTGAAAAATATGGCTGAAAGCATGGCAGGGCGCGTGTCTATTTTGACCTTATATCCCCTGACGCCCCATGAAATGGAGGGATGCCCTGACAAGCACTGGCTTCCTTGCTTGCTGGAATCCCCTCCAGACCTTCCTCGGCGGTTTCAGGGTGTTTTACCCATACAATTATGGTCTTTTCTGTGGAGAGGCCGGTTTCCGGGTATGTTATCCTTACCTGATGACGCCATTCCCATTATGCTTCAATCATACCTGGAAACTTATATTGAGCGGGATGTGCGGCTTCTTGAATCCATTCGTGACTTAAATGAATTTACCCGTTTTGTCCGTATCGTTGCCGCTTTGACAGCCCAGGAGATACATCCTACCCAATTAGGACGAGATATTGGAATCACGCATACAACAGCGTCCCGCTGGCTTAATTTATTGACCTACACATATCAATGGGAAGAATTATGTCCCTATCATGGGAATACGTTGAAACGCCTTTCCAGGAAAGGAAAAGGAATATTTCAGGATACAGGCATGGCCTGCCACCTCTTAAGGTTATCCAGCCCTGAAGCGCTAGGGGCTTATCCGCAAATGGGGGCTTTGTTTGAAACTTCCGTTATAAATCAAATGACAGCGGTAGCTACAGCTTTAGACATGGCCCCTCATAAATATCATTGGCGAACGTCTAATGGCGCAGAAGTGGATATCATTCTCGAGCGAGATGGATGGTTATATCCTATTGAGGTTAAAGCAAAAACGTTTGTGGGGAAACAAGATGCCCGTGGAATAAGGGCCTTTCGGGAAACATACCCCCGCCAGCGAATCCGCCCGGGAGTTGTCATCTATGCAGGAGACCGCTGTTTTTGGATAGATGAGCAAACCCTTGCTCTGCCTTATCACGCAATCATCGCTTAGGAGCAACCCGCCCGCGGGGGGGTTGCTCCGTGACCCCCGATGTTGGCCTATAAATTACCTCTTGCCGTTCGCCTTCATATCTCGGCTTCGGCGCTTCACGTCTGCGCGCGAGGACGAACGGAGGAGGAAGCGCCGTCTCCCTACCCCAGTAAATGCCCGACGAGTTTCGCAGTATAGTCAACAAGAGGAATGATCTTTCCATAGTTCATGCGCGTTGGTCCCACAACGCCAATAGCTCCCAGAATATGTTGGCGGGAATTTTTATAAGGCGCAACAACCAGGGAACATCCAGAAAGGCTAAAGAGATTGTTTTCAGCGCCGATAAAAATCTGTACCCCTTCCGCCTGGATGGAGGCATCCAGCAATTGAATCAGTGTTTCTTTCGTATCAAGAACCGCGAATAAATCCCGAATATGGTCCAGGTCTTCAAGAACCGTGACGTTCGTGAGGAGGTTGCTTTGCCCTTTTACAATCAACGACCCACTTTGGTCGCCTTCGCTCCAAACCCCAATGCCCGTTTCCACAACCTTCGCCGCAAGCGTATCCAGATGCGCCTTATGCTGCTTAAGCTCCTCAAAAATAACACGTTTCGCTTCACTTAAGGTCCGGCCTGCAAGACGGGCATTTAAATAGTTCGACGCTTCAATTAAAATGGAGGGAGGGATGCCGACCGGCACCTCAATTAACCGGTTTTCGACTACCCCATCCTCCGTGATCAAAACCAGGATGGCCCGCCCCGCACTTAAACTAACAAACTCGACATGTTTTAAGGGGGACTCCGTTTTTGGCGCCAGAACCAGTCCTGCGCATTTAGAGAGGCCGGATAGCATAGATGTGGCTTCTTCCAGCACATCATCAACTTTTCGCCCCGCACTTGTACACCGTTGCTCAATATAAGCCCGGTCCCCTTCCGTTAAGTCCCCCACTTCCAATAAGCCATGGACAAAGAAACGCAAACCCGCTTCTGTTGGTAAACGTCCCGCAGACGTATGGGGGGCATATAAAAGGCCAGCCTCTTCCAAGTCGGCCATTACATTGCGGATGGTCGCCGGTGATAAAGAGGTCTTCAACCGACGGGACAGGGTGCGGGAACCAACGGGTTCCCCCGTTTCCACATAGGCATCCACCAGTTCGCGGAAAATATCAATGGAACGTTTATTTAATTCCGCAACGGTTAATGCCATGTTTTGGTCTTTCATTCCTCTCTTATATGTAGTAAAAAACAACACATCGTCAAGGGAGTGGATCAATATATATGCGCAACAATAAAAGAAAAGCCAACGAATTACGAGCTGTTTTCCTAGGGCCAAGCTATGCAAAATATGCTGAAGGTTCTTGCTTCGTCAAATTTGGGGATACCCACGTCATTTGTACAGCAACGGTCGAGGAAAAAGTTCCCCCCTTCTTGCGGAATACGGGATCGGGGTGGATTACAGCTGAGTACGGGATGTTACCGCGCGCAACCCACCAGCGTGTGGACCGGGAAGCCTCTAAAGGCAAACAAACGGGACGTACCCAGGAAATCCAGCGCTTGATCGGGCGGTCATTACGGGCCGTTGTTGACGTGGCCCTGCTCGGTGAACGGCAAATCAGAATTGACTGTGACGTCCTCCAGGCAGATGGCGGTACCCGTACAGCAAGCATTACAGGCGCTTACGTGGCTATGCATCAGGCTTTAGAAAAAATGGTCAAGAATAAAACGCTTGCGAAAATGCCTGTTATTGATCAAGTCGCCGCTATTTCTTGTGGCTTTTTAAAAGATGAAGCCCTTCTCGACCTTGATTATCAGGAAGATTCAAACGCGCAAGTTGATGCCAACTTTGTGGTGACAGGTTCCGGTAATTTGGTTGAGATTCAAGCGACAGCTGAAAAGGGGTCTTTCGGGGATGAGGCTTTTGCGAAAATGCTGAAGCTTGCCCGGGAAGGAGTTGAAGAATTGATTAAGCTGCAGCGTCAAGCCCTCAAGATTGAGTAAGGTAAGGCTGTCTTTAATTGACAACAGCATGTTGTCCGAGGAAAGTTAGCCCGATAATGGATGTAGGGCCTCTTATTTTCGCCAGAGGTCCATACATCTATCCAAGTGTCTTGCCTATAACAACAGCCACATCATTCATACGGTTTGCAAAGCCCCACTCGTTATCATACCAGGATAAAATCCGGCAGAATTTCCCCCTCACGACTTGTGTTTGCGTGGTATCAAAAATAGAGCTGGCTGGATGATGATTAAAGTCAACAGATACAAGCGGTTCATTGACTACATCCAGGACGCCTTGAAGGTTCGTCTTTGCTGCCTCGTTCATGAGGCTGTTGATTTCATCAACGGTCGTTGCGCGCTCGGAGGTGAATGTGAAGTCAATGAGAGAAACATTGGGCGTGGGAACGCGAATCGCGCAACCATCCAGCTTGCCTTGCAGGGCAGGCAATACCAGCCCTAACGCTTTTGCTGCGCCCGTCGATGTAGGGATCATCGCCATGGCGGCAGCACGCGCCCGGCGTAAATCCTTGTGAAGCGTATCAACCAACCGTTGGTCACCTGTGTAGGAGTGTATTGTCGTCATGTAGCCAGCTTCAATTCCCACACCCTGATGAATAACATTCGCCACGGGCGCCAAACAGTTTGTGGTGCAAGATCCGTTTGAGATTACGTAATGGCTGGCGGAAATTTCATGGTGGTTCACGCCATAAACAACCGTCATATCTGCGCCTGTTGCGGGCGCGGAAATCAGGACACGTTTGGCCCCTGCGCTTAAGTGCTTTGCGGCCGCTTGCCGATCCGTAAAGTAGCCTGAACACTCCATCACAATATCAATGCCTAGTTCTCCCCACGGCAGTTTTTCAGGGTCCGGCTCCGCAAAAACGTTGATGGGACCGGAGCCTGCATCCAAGGAATCATCTGAGGTTAAAACAGGTTGAGGGAAACGGCCATGGACAGAATCATATCTCAACATATGGGCGTTATCGTGGATAGAACCCAGGTCATTGACCGCAACCACGTGAATATCTTTGCGGCCGCTTTCAACAAGGGCGCGCAACACCATGCGTCCAATACGCCCAAACCCGTTAATTGCAACTTTAATAGCCATTCTATACCTCTTTTCCTGAATTTTTTGCTACCCTGCTGGATTAGAATTATACGCAGCCGCACAATTTACGCAATACCTCTTCATCCTACCTCTCACGCCTATGATAAAAGACGTTTGTAAAATCTTCCATCCCATAATACGCTTATACGAAGGTGGCTGATAACCCTGCTTATTTTATTTCGGGATTTTGTTGATGATCTCTTTTAAAGAGCCTTTTAAAGAGTTATGCGTAAAAACGGAACCCCTTATTAAAAATACAAAAAGGTTAAGTTCTCAATACAAACATACTTTAAGCCATTTTTTTTCACCAACGCGGTTGATCTTGTCCCGAATATACGCCTCCCTCATATCGGGCGTAGCAAAAACATGCGAGTTCCTGACTTTTATTATATTAATGGCAGCCACGTCTATCCACTTTCTTGCCTACAAGGTTGACCTGTTATTGAAATATCTCCGCCGTAAAATCCATGTATGGAAAGTTCTTTCTGCGCGTCATCAATGGTACCTCAATAAAAAAGGGAATTTTTATAACCCAAAGCTTAAAGCCACCATATATCCGTCCTGGGAATGCACGTGGAATATAGCCCAGTCCAGTGATCACTATCAAGGATATGAGTCTAAAAAACAGGCTCAGGAAGTCGCTTTTAAAATGTGGATGAAAATGCGGCGGTTGAGAAACCGCCTGGACAGGCATTACGACGCCGAACTAAAAATCCCTCTCAATCTGGGGCAAAAAATCCTTTCAAATAAAATTCAACTTCGCAAACCCGGTCCGCAGGATATAGCCCAGCTGTTGGCTTTGATGGAGCAGCAGCTTGGTTATTGCCAGGTCGGTGAAAGTATGAGAACCCGGATCCACAATTATGCGGGCCGGTCAAATCAGCGGATTCTAGTCGCTGAAAGGGGAAAAAAGATCATTGGTTTCATTGCCTTTGTTATTTATGATTTATTTATGTCTGAAGGAAAGCGGTGCCGCATTGAAGGGCTGGTTGTTGATCCCAGGGAGCGGGACTTGCGCGTTAAACGAAAATTGATACAAGCCATTGAGGTTTTCGCCCGAGAGAACCATAGCATCATCATTGACCTCACAACCGATTCACTCCATGCAAAAGATGGAACCCACGATTTTTATAAATTTTTAGGCTATAGCAGCGAAGGGTCTTTGGCAAAAGCGTATTTGAGGAAAGAGCTGTAATCTCTTTCCCATCTTTTTATGAGATATCTCTTGCTCTCAATTGAGGAATTTGGGAGAGGCCCAAAACAATGGCTATTGTCAAATAAGGGTGCAGATACCGGATGTCAGGCAAATAGAAAAAGTGCATTGACAGTCCCGCAAAAGTGGCAAAGGCAAGGGCTTGAGCAACGGGAGTTTGCCCCTTAAAACTTAACCAGAGGCATCCTGCCCAGGCTATGACATACTGAGGATACAGTGTTTGAAAATGCGCTATAAATCGGCCTGTTTCCTTAAATGCTTCGTTCTTCCCCAAAAAATGCGTTATGGCCTGATAATAGAGTCCTGGAGATAACGGCAAATTTTCGGGAATTTGAACGGCTTTCGTCAGCGGAACAAATTCCCCCCCCCAAATATTGTGCGCTGGAATCAGAAGGACAGGCGTTAAGCCAAAAAGCATCATAAACCGGGAAGACCATGGTAGCGGTGAAAAAGTTGCCGTAAAAAGGTGAATCCCGCTGAGGATGCCAACAAAAACCACTAAATTAGGCCGGATTGAGATGCTGATAGCCAGAAGGAAGAAAGCGACGGTTCCCCAACCGGTCTTTTGAACTGATTTGGCCAGCATGGTTACGGCTATCAACAAAAGAGCATAGGCAAACCCTTCCCCGTAGAGATCCAGCAGCGCTTTTATATAGAGTTTGAAGCTCAAGCCGATACCATTAAAAAGATAAGAAAAAGCCAGAAGGGTCAAGGTTAGAGCAACGGCCCTGCATAGAAATACGGAAAAGAGGCGGTAAAAAATAACTGGTACAAAAATTAAGAGGCAAACTTGAAGGATGTAGGCATCTCCAAACAGGAGCATTTCCGTAAAACGGACGTAACGCATCCCGGGCATAAAATAAAATACGCGCTCTGGCGATAGAAGCGCTTCCCGCCAATCCCCAGCCGCCCATTTTTCGAGCATCCAGTAGGAAAAGCCATCATGGATAATCCCATCCATTCCCCCTTTCGCTAAAATACCCCATCGAAGCACAGGAGAGAAATACATCCAGAAAGAAGATGCGGATAAAAATAAAAGAAAGGATTGTAAACTAAAATTAATTGTGAGCGGGATGGAAAACAACCCGAAAAAGAGCAGCGCCATACCTGAAAAAAAACAACTCAACCGGACAGCATCATATAATTGATAAGGCAGGGTTTTTTCTAATTTTATTTTGAGGTTATTATACCCTCTTGCATCCCGTTGTCCGCCAAAACCCGTTAAGGTTGACCCCACGTGGGTATGGTGAAGCTGGAGCGTTTTGATGGCCGGATCATGGATTTTAAACCGGCCTTCTTTCTCAAAAACCAGCAACCCTTCCACACTTAACGTCATCCCAACCATCTGGGGAATGATGTCATAACTGACGACAAAGGGAAGGTCTCTGCGCACATGGGGACTAACCGGCGGATAAAAATTATATTCCGGGCGGTTCATCCACCCGCTGCGCAGCGAAAAAAGCCCTTCGTCAATGTCAATGGTTCGGACAAGCCGCTTATCCTGATAACCCTGTACATATCCATCCGCCGTTAGAAAACAGGGATATTTTGAGGCGTCCTCCAGGAACTGGCCTGGAGCAATAAAATTCCGCTGATTGTCCATTAAAAGCCGTTGCTGTTCCGGGATCATAAGCTGAGGCATAAAGCGTCCAAGCGTTAAACATACCAACCCTGTGATCACCAGGACGGGTTTTATCCGGTTACGCAAGATTCCAAAGAGGGGCAGATAGGCGGCAAGAAGGGCGTAACCATAATCAGCCATCCCCGCAAAAGGACGCCCATGAGCTATATAGACGGTAAGGAGAAAGAGAATTTTGACTATATTGAACGGACTTGAAGAGATGGGGATTACTGCATCGCTGCGTTCCCCGCCATGACGTAACCAGGGTTCAATCATGGAGAGGAACTGCGAGCGCAGGGCGCTTAAGGGGACAAAGCAATTCATAAAAAGCACCTTCAAGGATAATGAGTATCCGTAATTTAGCATCAAAAAAATAGAAATGTCCGTTACTTCAATAATTACAATAGTGCAAGATTGTTTTTAAAAAGAAAGACCTTCACCCATTGGATATAATTAAAAATTTTACGGATTTCCTAAATATGGAATTATAATTCTCATTTCTTTTATCATTCCTTCTTAAAGTTCTCTCATCTTATTGCTCAATCTTAAGCGCATCATGACGCCGCCGCTAAAGGCGTAAGGTATTGCGCTACAGCCGCTACCCTACAGGGGCGTATTGTTTTGGTAACTCCTCAATAATTTGAGGCTCCTCTTGCGAGGGATTTTCCATTTTAAGACGCAGCATCCTGTAATGGTCTATTGGTTTTTGAATCCACCTCACAAGCCCAACAGATAAGAAAACGGAAACGCCAGCAACCCAATAGGGGAAAAAATGATCCTGTACCATAAAAATAGCCAAAACATTTATAACCAGCATATGAACAATATAAACAGGATATGACAGTTCCCCGATGAGTCGATCTAAACGATTCGTAGAAGTACAATAGAATAAAAGTAATTGCTCACCCCCCGGTAGGGAGAGAGATGTTTTCTATGGGTCTTGGAGAG
>CAYRJJ010000016.1:0-16064 GCA_964424515.1 uncultured Candidatus Finniella sp.
GTGCTTATGGCTGACCAGAAATCAAAAATCCTCGTTCTCAAGAAACCGCTCCAAAACCTTACCTAGAAAGCCTCTCGAGGGTTTTCTTCCAAGCGCTAAATAGGTAACTTTAAACTCCCGCTTAAGCATCCTATGGCCAATTTCTCATCCTGTTTAACCGCATAGCATAAATCACGGGGGGCAAGCCCCCGTGATAAAAGCATAAGGGGCGCAACCCCATTATAAATGGATAGAGAAACGCTTGATTTTAAAATTATATCAACTATAGTGTAGCCATTCAGGAATGGAGAGGCGCCCTATAATGGAAATTGATCGTGGTACTATACCGTCAAAATCCTTCAAAACGATTGCTTTGATCATGGCTGGCGGGCGAGGGGAGCGGGTGGGAAGCTCACTGCCAAAGCAATATCTGCCTCTCAATGGGCGTTCAATCCTGGAACAATCCATAGCGGCTTTCCTCTACCATCCCGACATTGATGCGGTCCGTGCCGTCATTAGAACAGGAGATGAAGACCTTTATGCGCAAGCGTCGGCCCCTCTTCTTTGCCACAAACTTCTACCGCCCATTACAGGAGGAGCTGAACGGAGTGAATCTGTTTATCTCGGCTTAGAAAGTTTAGAAGCTTTTTCCCCTTTTCACGTCCTGATTCATGACGGCGCCCGCCCCTTTGTAAGCCAGGATTTAATTTCCCGGGTTGTTCAGGAATTAAAGAACCATAAGGGCGTGATTCCGGGCATTGCGGTTATCGATACGCTGAAGCAGGCTCCCCGGAATATGATTGAGGCGACCGTTGACCGGCGTGACCTTTATCATGCCCAAACGCCTCAAGGATTTGATTACCCAACCCTTCTTGCGGCGCACCGGGCATTGCGGAATATTGCGAATTTGACAGATGATGCGAGCCTGCTGGAACGCCTCAATATCCCTGTTCAAATTGTTAGGGGTGACCGGAAGAACCGCAAAATTACCTCCCCGGAAGATATGAAAGGAGATCTGATGTCTGTTCCTGATATTCGTGTGGGTCATGGTATTGACGTCCATGCCATCGGTTCTGGAGAAGGCGTAATGATTTTAGGCGTCTTTATTCCCGTAAATTTTTCTCTCATCGGACATTCAGACGCGGATGTGGGACTACATAGCCTGACGGATGCTTTACTGGGCGCTATTGGAGATGGTGATATCGGGCAACACTTCAATCCGAAAGACGATCGCTGGAAGGGGGCTGATTCCAGCTTGTTTTTAAAAGATGCGGCACGGCGGGTGCGGGAAAAAGGGGGAACCATTTCCCATGTAGATGTGACAATCCTGGGAGAACGTCCCAAAATTTCACCTTATCGACATCACATGATGGCAAGGATAGCTGAAATTTTAGGCGTGGAGATAACGCGCGTCAGTGTAAAAGCAACCACGACGGAAAAACTTGGTTTTTTAGGGCGGGAAGAGGGACTCGCTGCTTTTGCGACAGTTACTGTCGTGTTTTGAAAAGACCCTGGGGCGTGTCATTAATAAGGAAGGTTCATTGATTCAAATACGTCACCCACTTGAACATCTGTAAGCGGGCAAGACAAAGATGTTATATCCAGAAACGCGCGTCCATCCCCGCACGCAATGCGAATCCAGCCATCCCCCTTGGCAATCACCTGGCCTGGTCGGGCGCCATTTTCCAAGCATCTGTCTTCTGGTAAGAGGTTCGCCCGTACCTCTAGTTTCTTTCCCTTGTGCCCTGTAAAAGCGGGAGGAAAGTAAGGGTAGGGAACAGCGCGGATCAAATTATGAATTTGCCATGCTGTCTGGCGCCAATCAATATGGCTATCCTTTGCTGTCCTTCCCCCAAAGTAGGCGGCTTTTGCTTCATCCTGGGGCCACGCAGGTGCGCGTCCTTCCTTTAAGGCAGGTAATTGACGACGCAAAACGCGGACAGCTGTTTCGCTGAGTTTATGAGTTAAGTCAAAAGCCGTGTCTGCAGGACCAATCGGAATGGTTTCTTGATCCACAATGGCTCCGGCATCAGCGGATTGAACCATGTGATGAAGGGTAACGCCTGTCTCTGCTTCGCCGTGGACCAAAACCCAATTAATGGGCGCGCGCCCCCGGTAACGCGGGAGAAGAGAGCCATGCATATTAAAACTTCCCAGATGAGGAACATCTAAAATGAGAGGGGGAATCATTTTTCGATAATAAAAAGAAAAGATCAAGTCCGGCTGCATCTTTTGTAAAGCGTCCAAAACTTGGGGATCGTTGCCCGCTTCCGTTGCTATGACGGGGATGCTAAAATCCTTCGCTAGTTGAGCAACGGAGGGAAACCACAAGGGTTCTCCTGGCGCATCGGGGTGCGTAAAAAGGCCAGTAATATTTTCCTTGTCTTCAATTAACGCCTTCAAGCAAGAATGGCCAACCAAACCGTAAGCAAAAACAGCAATTTTAATCATTTTTTCTCAATTATTTGGCGAATTACAAACCGGGGCCTGTGACTTAAGGTTTGAAAAATACGTCCCAGATATTCCCCCATAATGCCGATGCCCGTAATAACAACGCTCACCAGGAAAAAGAGAATCGCAAACAGGGTGAATAAACCCTCAGCTTCCGGCCCAACGATAAGGCGGCGCAAAACCATATAAGCCACGAGTAGGCCACTGAGCGCTGATACGATCATGCCAAACAAGGTAAAGATCTGGAGGGGTATAAGGGAAAATCCCGTTATAAGATCGAAATTCAAGCGGATCAAGCGATAAAGATTATATTTTGACACACCCGCCGCACGGGCGTCATGTTTGACTTCAACTTCCGTTGGGTTAAAGGAAAATTGATAAGCTAAAGCGGGAATAAATGTGGACCGCTCTCCGGACTGGACAATTTGATCGACAATTTGACGGGAATAGGCCCGAAGCATGCAACCTTGATCACGCATCTTGATATCCGTTGTGCTTTCCCGCAACCAATTGACAAGCCGCGAAACATAGGTGCGAAAGAAATTATCCTGCCGATTGGCCCGATAACTCCCCACATAATCGAAACCTTCATTTATTTTCATTAAAAGCTTGGGAATCTCTTCCGGGGGGTTTTGGAGGTCTGCATCTAATGTCACCACTGTAACCCCTTGCGACTTTTCAAACGCAGCCATAATAGCCATATGCTGACCAAAGTTTCCATGAAAATCAATGATGCGGACAATATTCGGGTGAGTTTGGTAAAATTCTTTCAGAACGTCAAGAGATGTATCCTGGCTGCCATCATTCGTAAAAATAACTTCATAGGAAATGGGTTCTTTATCAAGGGTAGCCGTCAAGCGCTGAAACAGAAGCGGCAAATTCTCCCCCTCATTATAGACGGGAATAATGATGGATATATCAAGGGATTTTGACATAATCTTGCGACCTCTGCCTGACTTTTATGTGTCAAATATGAGAGGAAAGAGGACAGAAGTCAATCCGCAAGCATAAAAGAACGCTCAAGAAAATGAGGAAAATCCCCTTAAGATTAAAGAAAAAAGTTTATGAGGCATAGAAAAGCACATAATTGCGAGGTGTGAATGTAAAGATAAAGAAGCGCCGCTTAACAGATTGGTTCAAAGCTTAATCTATTGGCCATTGATCGTATCAGATGATACGATCATGCTATGACTTATCAGCCACCCTTTACAGTTTCTCTTAAGGGCTTGGAATTGCCATCGTCGGCAACAGCAAGCCGTGATCTGGATTTAGGGGTAAGAAAAGGCGCCCTCAACAGGCGCGGTGAAAAAAATCAGGCTACATACAGGTTTATATGAGGAAAGATTCAAGCGGCGCTTTCCCAAAAGTTTTTGGCTAAATCCACCTGATAAAGCCGGTTTATGGCGCGTAAGCCTGTTGGGGATGTCACATTGATTTCTATAAGATAATCTCCGATGACATCAATGCCAGCGAAATAAAGCCCTCGCTCTTTTAAGACAGGGCCAATTCGGGCGCAAATTTCCAGGTCCCGGGGGGAAAAATCACACCCTTGGGGTCTTCCTCCAACGCGCATGTTGCTGCGGATCTGGTCTTTTAAAGGAATGCGTTTAAAAATGCCTGACGGTTTTCCATCAATCAAGATAATCCGTTTATCTCCTTGTGCAACTTCGGGTAAGAACCTTTGGAAAATAGGAGGTTCCTGATACAACTTCCGGTAAGTCTCCAGAATTCCGGTCAAGTTCGGATCCCCCTGATGAAACAAGAAAATACCGATTCCCCCAAACTCAAAGAGGGGTTTTAAAATAATGGAACCCTGGGCCTTGATAAAATCCTCAATCAAGGATTGGTCCCAAGACATGAGCGTTGGTGGAATAAGGTCTGGAAAATAGGTTACCAGTAATTTTTCAGGCGCATTTCGGACGCCTTTTGGGTCATTGATCACGCGCGTTGCGGCAGGCAAGAGTTCCAGCAAATGGGTTGCTGCAATGTAAGCCATATTGAAAGGGGGATTCTGGCGCATCAGCACAAAACGCGCCTCTGCCAAATCCAGGCGCGTTTCTTTTCCTGATAGATAAAAGTCTTGTGGTTGATCTTTAAAGGTTACCCAAAACCCTCTCGCGGTAATTTGTCCCCCTCCATATGACAATGCATCTGGCGTGTAAGCAAACAATTTGTATCCTTGGTTTTGAGCTTCTAACCCAAGCGCAAAGGTCGTATCCGTTTCGATGTTAACCTGAGAAAGCGGGTCCATTTGCAAAGCGACAATAGGCGTAGTCATGTTATGCCGCTTTCTCTTCAGGTGAGATATTGACTAAGGGTACACACGGTAAAAGTCCCTCTTCTCCCACCAGTTCCAGGGACTGAAGGTTACGGGGCGTATGGTCGATGGCGGCCAGCTCATCAATTTCTTCATGGGAGGTATCGAGCGCTTTAAATTTTCGGGCAGAAACGAGCACACGCCGCTCTAGCGTCCCCACTGTCTGGTTATAAGAATCCACCACCTGGCCTAAATGACGCCCCATGCGGGTCATGTGGACGCCCATATCGCTTACGCGCTTATATAGCTCTCGCCCAAGGTCGCTGATGGCTTTAGCGTTTTCAGCGATACTTTCCTGACGCCACCCGTAAGAAACCGCCCGCAACAAGGCAATCAGCGTTGTGGGCGTGGCAAGGATGACTTTTTCCCGCACGCCCGCTTCAATTAAGGTGGGGTCTTTTTCCAGAGCGGCGCTAAAGAACGTTTCGCCCGGCAAAAACAAGACGACGAATTCGGGGGTTGGCTCGAATTGATCCCAATAGGCTCGCTGGCTCAATGCGCGGATGTGCGTGCGAACTTGACGGGCATGTTCCATCAATTTATCTGAGCGCGTTTGATCATCAGGCGCTTCCAGTGATTCAAGATAGGCTGAAAGGGGCGCTTTTGCATCGACAACCATCTTTTTCCCGCCGGGTAAATTCACCACCATATCCGGACGCAACCGGCCATTTTCACCATCCACGGAAACCTGTTCCGCAAAATCACAATAGGCGACCATGCCTGCCATTTCGACAACGCGCTTCAGTTGCATTTCTCCCCACTGGCCCCTTACGCTTGGCGTTCTCAATGCTTTAACAAGGTTTGAAGTTTCCCGGCGCAACTCCTTCTGGCTGTTGACCAGTTCAGCGACCTGGGTCCGCAAAACCTGATAAGCCCCGACGCGCTCTTTCTCCAGATCGAGCAATTTAACATCCACCTTACCCAAGGCTTGATGGACAGGGGTCAACATTTCACCAATTGCTTTCTGCCGGGTTGATAAATCATTCTTTGCGGATTCCTGGAATTTTTCCAACGTTGATTTTGCCAGATCAAGAAACGATTGATTGTTCGCCGACAAGGCATCCGCTGACAAGGCTTTAAACGTCTGGCTGAGACGGGCTTGCGCTTCTTCCAGGAGGGTAATTTTTTCTTGGGACCGGCGGCGTTCATGGTCCAAAGCGGAAGAGAGTTCTATTGTTTTTACCCGTAGCGCCGCACTTTCTTGCATATGGTGAGAAAGCTGGGCTTCCAGGGTTGCCAGCCGGCTCGCTCGCTCTTCAAATATGGCGCATCGGGTTTGCTCTTGACCGAGGAGGCGCTGAAGCTCATTGATTCGTTGCTCCCCAGCTTGGGAGCTGCTGGCATTTTGGGCCAAGATTCGTCGCGTATAACGACGGCTGGAGAAGAATACGCTTGCTCCCGCTATGAATGCGCCCCCTAAAAAAGCCAATATCCAGACCATGGTTTATTTTCCTCTCATCTATATGAGGTGATTTTACGCAGATTTCCCCTCTCTTTTCGAGAGGGTTTTTGGGGAAAAAATACGCCTTAACATTTTATTAGCGCTTTGCTTGTTATAGTCAAAAAGGTCTGAGTTTTAAGGGGTGAGGCGGTCATGTATGTTATTAATTTTTGATAATTTCTTATTGAAAATACCAGATTGATGATGAACATATCTTTATCAGGAATGAAATCATTGTTCAAACCCGGGCTTTTCGGTTCAAGTAAAATAATCCCTTTATGGCTAGGCTCGCTCACCGGCCTTGTCGGGATTTTCGTTTTATGGGGATGGCACACCCACAACGTTACGGTGATTCAGATACATCCAAATTTTAGAGAGATGCACTATAATACGGCCCTTTGTTTGTTAGCAGGGGGAGGGGCCTTGGTGGCTATTTGTAAAACCTGCCGGCTTCTCCCGTTTTTATTAGGAATATTGGTTCTATCCGTGGGTTGCCTCACTTTAACAGAATATATTTTTACGATTAATATTGGCCTGGATCAGTTGTTTATGAGAGCTTATCTCTCCACTCAATCTTCCTATCCGGGTCGAATGTCTCCTAATGGAGCGTTAGCATTAAGCCTGATTGGCGCGTCTTTACTCCTCCTGAGTCATCCTTTACCAAAGATAAGCGGCAAGGGGTTGCTTTCCGTTGTGATGATTATGAGTTTAATCTCCCTCATGTTGAGCTGGGTAGCTATTTTTGGCTATATTACAACCCTTCCCGGAACTTATGGGTGGCGCAGTTATGTTGAAATGGCCCCTCACACGGCTTGTACCGTTACTCTGCTGAGTATTGGCATAATTTTTATGGCAAAAATCAAAGCCAGTGAAAATTATATCTCTTTTTCCTCATGGTCTCCCTTGTTTGTTTTTATCGTCTTTGCCGTTATGACGTTATTATTTTGGGATGCTTCCTGGACGTATGTAGCGAAAAATGAACAAAAGAAAAATGAAATGGCTGCTGTTAGTATAAAAAATGCTCTGGATGAAGATCTAAAATCCCGCAGGGAAGCCTTGGCACGTATGGTAAGCCGGTGGAAAATACGGCAGGGTGGTACGCCCTATAAAGAATGGTCTCAAGATGCTTTAAACCTTATTGACCACCAGCCTGGCTATCAGGCCATTGAATGGGTAGATCCTGACTATCACATACGATGGATTGCGCCTCTGGAAGGCAATGAAGCTGCTTTAAACTTCAATACCGCTCAAGATGGGAAATTTCTGCCCGCTTTACGGTTGGCTATTGAAAAAAATATGATTGCGATAACGCCTGTTTTAACGTTGAAAACAGGAAATCAGGGATTCCTTCTGTGCGCTCCTATCATGGATGAAGAAAAAATTGATGGGGTAATTGTTGGCGTTATCGATTCCCAATTGTTTTTTGAAGAGATTTTTAGTAAGGAAATTCCGGAGTATAATATTGCCATTTACGCTGGTAACCAGCTTATTTATCAACGCGGCTCCCACCAGGGAAGTCCTCTGCCCCATAACAGGACGACCGTTGTAGCGGAAGAGCCTGGATGGTCAATGACCGTATGGGTAAAGCCTGAACTGTTAGAGAAGCAGCATTCATGGCTTCCCCTCACCATATTATTTGTCGGATTTCTTGCCGCTTTATTATTTTCCTTAATTGCCCATTTAGCGCAAGTCGCAAAGAATAGCGCCACGAGCGCTAAACAAGAAATTGATTTACGTAAAAAAACTGAACATCAACTTATTGTGTATTCGGAAAAATTAAAAAAATTATCCTTATTGGACTCTTTAACAGGGATCAACAACCGCCGCTCTCTCTCCCATATTCTAGCAAAAGAAATAACTCATTTGCGTGATAAGGGAATATCCTTCTCGGTTTTATTGCTCGACATTGATCATTTTAAAAAAATCAATGACACATACGGGCATGTAATGGGGGATCAAGTCCTCCAGAAAGTTGGAAGTATTTTACGAAAAAACATGCGGGTTACGGATACGGTCGCCCGTTATGGCGGTGAAGAATTTTGCATTGTGCTGCCCCACACAACGGACAAGCAAGCCCTTGCGATTGCTGAAAGGTTGAGGCTTCTCATTGCGGATATGAGATTTTACTGTGGAAAAAGAGAGCCTTTTCATATAACGGGCAGCATTGGAGTTTATCAGGTTTCATCGCACCTGAAAAAAGTGAGCGATGTTTTTAAAGCCGTGGATGGTGCTCTGTATAAAGCGAAAAATTCAGGACGAAATTGTGTTGTTATGGAGTCATCTCCATCATAAACCTGGGTTCAGGCAAGCGTTTAAACATCCGTCGATATTATTTTGCTTAAAGGCTTATATCTCTGTAACATATGCCCAACCCTGTCAGAAAAACAGGGAATAGGTGAGGATGCTTTATGAACACAGCGCAATTCTTGGCGGCGGATCCGAAGGTGAGCGCCTGGGTAGCCGCGTCTGCTGGCACCGGTAAGACGAAAGTCCTGACAGACCGTATTTTGAATTTATTGCTGCATGGATACGCGCCGGAGCGCATCTTGTGCCTGACCTTTACAAAAGCAGCGGCTGCTGAAATGGCGAACCGCCTGACGCAACGGTTGGCGCGATGGGCAACGCTACCAACAGCTGGTTTAAGCAGGGAACTTGAAGAATTGTTGGGAGGGATGCCTTTACCGCCCCCTATCCTGTCCCGGGCGCGGCAATTATTTACTCTGGCGCTGGATGCGCCAGGCGGGATGAAAATCCAAACCATCCACGGGTTTTGCCAATCTGTTTTGGGCCGGTTTCCTTTGGAGGCTGAAATCCCCCCTCATTTTCGGATTTTAGATGATATTCAAGCTGAAGAAATCTTGCGAGAAGCCCAGCATACGGTTTTTGCACAGCCAACACCGATAATTGAGCGCGCTTTAGCCATCCTGAGTCCCTATATGGGGGATGGCCGGTTCAGTTCCATCTTGAAGGAGTTGTATCATCATCGGGCACGTGCGATCAGCCTTTTGAAGCGTTATGAAAACCTTTGGAGCTATGCGGGGGAGCTTTTTGATTTTCTTGAAGTGGATGCCTTTATTGAGAAGCCCGAAGATATCCTTGATCCCGGCCTTGCCGCGACCTTAAAAGCGCAGTTCGCGCCGATGGAAGATGATTTTGAGGCTTATGTAAATGCCTACCTGACGAAAACTTTAGAAATTCGCAAGAAAATTTCGGCAGACCAGGCAGGGCAAGCGGAACGTGTTTTCCGGTTTGTCCGGTCATTAGCAACCCTTGAGGTTGCGCAACGCACGGTTGCCGCTTTGATTTTATTTCAAGAGGTTTTGATTGTTTATCAGAATCAAAAAACCCGCTGTTGCGCTCTGGATTATGATGATTTAATTCAGCAGACCCAAAAACTATTGCGGCAACCTGGCGTTGCGGCGTGGGTTTTATATAAGCTGGACGGCGGGATTGATCACTTACTGATTGATGAGGCGCAAGACACGAACGCAGCCCAGTGGGAAATTATCCAAAGGCTGACAGCAGAATTCTTTACAGCTGACAAGTCTGACCGGACTATTTTTGCTGTGGGTGACGCCAAACAGTCGATCTATAGTTTTCAAGGCGCAAATCCTGAACATTTTTTGAAAGCGCAAGAACATTTTGCCAATCTTTCACAGAGGATAGGCCAGGGGTGGCGCGAGGTTCAACTCGATTTATCCTATCGGTCTGTCGCTGCCATCTTGACAATTGTGGATGAAGTCTTTGCTCACGAGCGAAACCGGCGGGGTGTTTCATTTGACGGGGCTGAGATCACTCACCAGGTTTTTCGGGACGATTCCTCAATGCATCTTCCCGGACTGGTTGAGCTATGGCCATTAATAAAGCCGGAGCCTGAAGAAGAAGAGGGGCGGATAGAAGAATGGCACCTGCCTTTGAAACGGATAGAACGCCGCAGCCCCCAGTCCCGCCTGGCAAAATTTTTAGCAGACCGCATTGCCGGCTGGCTCTCCTCAAAAGGTATTTTGCCTTCAACAAATCAACCTGTCCAGCCAAGGGACATCCTTATTTTAGTGCGCAAGCGCAGTCTCCTGGGGCAAGAGATCATTCGGGCCCTCAAGAACTGCGATATCCCTGTGGCGGGAGCAGACCGCCTTGCGCTGACAGACCATATTGCCGTCATGGATCTATTGGCTCTTGGGCAATTTGTCCTCCTTCCGGAAGATGACTTGACCCTGGGAAGCGTCTTGCGCAGTCCCTTAATCGGGATGAGCGAAGACGATTTATTCATTCTTGCTCATGGGCGTGAGGGAACATTGTGGGCGTCCTTATCTCAAAAATCACCAACACATCCTTCTTTTGAAGCGGCGCATACGTGGTTAAAAGCTTGTTTGCGCAAGGCGGATCTCTTGCCTGTTTATGAATTCTATAGCTGGGTCTTCATTCAAGGGGAAGGACGGCGCAATTTCTTAAGCCGCTTAGGCCAGGAAGCCGAAGACGCACTGGAAGAATTTTTAACGCAAGCCTTGAACTATGACCAGGATCATGCGAGTTCCTTGCAAGGTTTTGTGCAGTTTATGAATCATCAAAGCCGGGAAATCAAGCGGGATGCCTCCGATACGCTTCATAACCAGGTTCGGTTGATGACGGTACATGGATCAAAAGGACTTCAAGCGCCGATTGTGATTCTGCCGGATGCCGCAGAATCCGGAAAAGAAAAGGGGGACACGCTCTTGTGGGGGGATAACCTTTTGATGTTGCGGCCCACCCAGTCCCAGGATACAAGGAACACCCGTACCTTAAAAGATAAAGGGGCGGAAAGGGCCGCTGAAGAGAAACGCCGCTTATTATACGTAGCCTTGACCCGTGCGCAGGACCGCTTGTATGTGGGAGGATGGACCTCAGACAAGGATATAGCGCAAGATTGCTGGTATAAAGTGATTCAAGATGCTTTAGACCTGAAATCAGGTACATACCGTTACCAGCCAGGTGGTCAGCAAAACGATCCTGATTTGAATGAGCATGATAAAGTTGGCCAATGCCCTCAAAAAGTATTTCCCTTGCCCGCCTGGGTAAAAACCCGACCGGTTGAAGCAGCTCGAGGCCAGGTCGAAGAGAGGGAAAAAAATGTCTCTTCCCAAGCGGCGGTGGAGAGAGGGACCCTCATTCATCGGTTTTTTGAATACTTGCCTCAACTGGCCAGGGAGCATCGCCATGGGGCGGCATGCCGGATGATTAAAAAAGCAGGGTTCCTTCTACCAGAATGGGAGAGGGATATTCAGGCCACTTTACAAATTCTGGATGATCCGGACTTTACGGATATATTTGGGGCGCACTCTTTAGCGGAAGTGCCTGTGAGCGGTATCATAGACGGGATGCCTTTTCAGGGGCGCATTGACCGGTTACTCGTCACGTCGGATACGCTCACAATTGTTGACTACAAAACCAGCCGGCTTCCCCCCGCAGGCATGGAAGATATCCCTGAAGCCTATCTCAAACAGCTTGAAGGATATGCTGTGGCCTTAAGATCTATTTACCCCCGCCATCAGATACGCAAGATCCTTTTATGGACAGAAGGCCCTGAAATTCAGGTGGTTTAGTACAGCAGCCATTTTGTTCTGACGAGGGTGTGTCATCAATTACCAGCTTTCCATGTCCTCTTTCAATGCAAGCGTTACCGGGGGAGTGTAGGGCCAGGCGAAGTGAGAGATTTTAGGGGCGCGATGGTGGGCCATTGCGATAAGGGGCTTCTGATCACGACCGGTTCTTTTACGACTGAAGCCCGCCGAGAAGCTGAACGTAACAGAGCATACGCCATAGACCTGATTGATGGAGAAGCATTATGCGAGTTGCTAAAAAACCTGCAACTTGGGGTAAAAATACAGATGGTAGAAACAGTCGTTGTAGAGCCTGACTGGTTTGAAAGCATTTAGCCCTTATTGTCGCCGATTTTTTTCTTATTCCTCCTTGAAGCCTAATGCTCTAACAGCAACCGGTCATCATCCATGGCGGCGCCAAATTGTTTGAGGAGGTCCGCCGCCGTTAACCCCATGCGCGTTTCTCCTGCAATATCATAAATGACTTTTCCTTCATGAAGCATGATGGTGCGTGTGCCGCTATGAAGGGCTTGTTGCAAGCTATGGGTGACCATTAAGGCGGTTAACCTTTTTTCTGTCACAATGTCTTCTGTAAGCTTCATGACAAAGGCGGCTGTTTTGGGGTCAAGGGCGGAGCTGTGTTCGTCCAGGAGCAAAATCTTTAAGGGACTTAACGTGGCCATCAACAAGCTAACCGCCTGGCGTTGACCGCCCGAAAGTAAGGACATGCTTGTATCTAAACGATTTTCTAAGCCTAGCTTGAGAATCTTGAGCGTTTCGGCATAATAGTCCCGGTCTATACGTGACAATCCTTTCCCCAATCCCGCCATTGGCCGCGGCGATGGGCTAAAGCCATATTTTCAGCAATGGTCAAATCTCCGCAAGTTCCAGCTAAAGGATCCTGGAAAACACGGGCTACGGAGCCTGCCCGGGCATGGGCTGGTAACCGAGTTACTTCCTTGTCATCAATATGAATGGCGCCTTGAGTTGGCATCACTTCACCAGCAATAGCGTTCAAAAGCGTCGATTTTCCAGCGCCATTACTGCCAATAACGGTGATGAACTCTCCTTCCGCAATCTTCAGATTAATGCCGCGCAACGCCTTTTTTTCCATAATCGTTCCTGGCGCGAAGGTTACTTTTAAGTGGGATAATGTAATCATGCTTTTTTATCCTTCCGAACTTTGCGCTTCAAGTTGGGCAATAACATCGCGGTTGCAATCAAGACCGCAGAAACCAGATTTAAATCGGATGCTTGAAGAAATCCGACATTGAGGGCCATGGCTCTTAAAAGGAAATAAAAGATCCCGCCTAACATACAAGCGCTGATAGCTTGAAAGACTGTGCGTGTGGGGAAGAGCGCTTCTCCAATAATGACGGCTGCCAGACCATAGATAATCGTGCCAAATCCCATGGTGACATCCGCAAAGCCATGGACCTGGGCATATAAAGCGCCGCCTAAAGCTATTAAAGCATTGGATGCGCTTAAACCTGCCGTAATCATGCTTCGGTCGTTAATCCCCTGGGCGCGTCCCATTTTTGCATTGCTCCCGGTAGCCCGGATCGCCAAGCCAATACGGGTGCTTAAAAACCAGTAAATACCTGAAGCCACCGAGACCGTAATGACCCCTAAAGAGAGCCAGGTTGGGAGGCGCCCTAACCAGCCACTCAAAAGGGTGTTCTCCCCCAGCAACGCAATATTGGGCCGCCCCATAATACGCAAGTTGATAGAATACAAGGCCATCATCGTTAAAATACCAGCCAGTAAATTCAGCATGCGTAAATGGGTTGATAACCAGGCCGTAACCATACCAGCGCAGGCGCCGGCCAAAACAGCGGCGCATGTTGCAGCGTAAGGATTCACCCCGGCGGCAATTAGGGTTGCGGCAACGGCTGCCCCTAACGGAAAGCTCCCATCAACCGTCAAATCCGGGAACTGGAGAGTGCGGAAAGACAAATAGACGCCAATCACGACGAGGCTATAGATCAAGCCCAGTTCCACGGCGCCAATAAATTGGATCCAGTTTAAAGGTGCGCTCATAACATACCTCCCACGATTTTTGCCTGACTTTTTAAATCATCTGGAATGGTGACGCCCATCTCTTTTGCAGCGTTTAGATTGATCATCAATATTAACGGATGGCCTGTTTCGACGTCCAAGTTCCCTGCTTTTTGGCCTTTCAGGATTTTAACCGCCAGGGCGCCTGCTTTGCGCCCTAAGGCCACCCGGTCATAAGCTTGGGCAGCAAGGGCGCCCCGCTCCACGGATCCCGCATCTCCGGCAAAAACGGGTAGCTTAAATTTCTGACCCAACATGACAATGCTTTCCATAGCGGCGACAGCTGTATTGTCATTGGGAACGTAAATCGCATCAACATTCCCCACCAGCTTTGTCGTTGCGGAAATGATTTCGCTCGACTTGTCCGCAGCCGTCAGTACCAGGGTAAAACCTCTTCGTGTGGCTTCTTCCTTGAGCTGCTGAACGGCTTTAACGGAATTGGGTTCGCCAGGGTTATAAATAACTCCGATATTTTTCACAGAAGGAACTAATTTTTTGATTAAATCCAGTTGCGGGCCAGCTATTAAGGCATCACTTATGCCCGTGACAGCTTCAGGGCGCGCCTCTAGGCGCGAAACCAGCTTTGCTTCAAGTGGATCTGTTACAGCCGTAAAAACGAGGGGGACGTCCTGATACATCATTGGCTTGATCAATGTTTGGGCGGAGGGCGTTGAGATGGCAATAGCCACGGTGGGTTTCCGGCTGGAAAAATTGCTTGCGATAAGGTTAGCGGTTGTCATATTCCCGTGGGCATTTTCATAAACAAGCTTTATTGTTTTCCCATCTTCATAACCTGCCTCTTCGAGAGCAGCAAGTATCCCTTCACGTTCCTGGTCTAAAGAAATATGCTGGATAATTTGGGAAATCACAACAACAGGGTAGGGTGGCGCTGGGGTATCCTCAGCGTCAAGAGGACAGATGAGGCAGGAAAAGGCTAGAAAAGAGAGAATAGGGGAAAGATTTTTTTGAACAAGGCGGATTGGGTTAAGAACGGTGCTAATTATGAGGGCTTGCATTGTAAACGTCGCTTTCTTTTTCGTAGTAGATTATATTTTTCATCCATTTTTTCATTGAAATTCCAATAATAACAACAGCTTTTAAATCGAAAATGTACCATCGTCACTTCTCCTGATAAATTTTAACGCACAAAAAGATAACCATTTGTTAATATACGCATCCATAACTCAAGCTGCAAGGCAAAGATTAAGACGGCTCCAAACATCTTCCAGGGCGTCTCCTAAATGCTGGATCATTTCTGGCGTATGGGCGGGAGTGACGGTTAAGCGGAGACGTTCCTGGCCCCGGGGAACGGTCGGGTAATTGATCGGTTGGACATACACACCATATTCTTGCCGCAAAAGATCAGAAACAGCCTGGCATTGGCTGGCATTTCCAACAATAACAGGAATGATATGGCTCGCCGTTCGTTGGTACGGAATGGCGCTTTTGGCCAGGCGCTCTTTTAATAACCCGACCCGTGACCATAACTGGTTGCGTAAGATGGTATCCTGGCGTAAAATACCAATTGATTTATGCGCCGCTGCCACAACCGCAGGGGGTAGGGAGGTTGTGAAAATAAACCCGGAAGCGGCGCTGCGGACGTAATCGACTAAAGGGGTGGACCCGGTAATATACCCCCCAATAACGCCATACGCTTTCGCAAAATTGGCTTGAATGACATCCACACGGTCCTGCAAACCGAATTGGGCCGCCACCCCTGCGCCTTGGGGACCATAAAGTCCAACGGCATGAACTTCATCGAGGTAGGTAATCGCCTTGAATTCATCCGCTAAATCACAGATTGCTTCAATGGGGGCGATATCACCATCCATAGAATAGACAGAGATGAAAGCAATAATTTTAGGCCGTTTAGGATCAAGGGAGCTTAAATTCTCCCGCAAATCCGCTAAATCATTATGGCGAAATACGCGCCGCTCACATCTTCCGGCGCGGATACCTTGAATAATGGAGGCGTGGTTTTTTTCATCACTTAATACGACGCAATTGGGTAATGCCTGGGCTAAAGCGGAAAGAGTCGCCTCGTTGGCAATATAGCCGGAAGTGAAAATCAACCCTTTTTCCTTGCCGTGGAGATCTGCCACTTCTTGTTCTAACATGACATGGGAATGAGCTGTACCCGAGATATTGCGCGTTCCCCCTGAGCCGGCGCCATACCGCTTTGCGGCTTCAACCATGGCATCAATGACAGCGGGATGCTGGCTCATTCCCAGGTAGTCATTGC